>NZ_JBEYTW010000046.1:0-64548 GCF_040643275.1 Spirillospora sp. NPDC047418 | reverse complement strand
CGCGCGGGGATGTCCCTCCTCCGGGGTCCGGGCGGCGGCGCGGCCAGGGCCTTCCCACGCACGCGGGGGCCAACCGGGCCATCAGCCGTAATCGCGGGCAGGAGAGGTATCGGCGGGCGGTCGAGCGGGGTCTTCGTCGGCGGCCGGAACCGGATTTCTGACGTGCTGTGCGTGCTTGAGGAGTGCGGTGGCTGCCCCCGAGCACTCGGCTACCACCACAACGCCGCGACCAAGCACCGCACCGCCGCCGACGGCACTGGACCCGCTACTCCGGCACCCGCGAAGGGACAGCTCGATGACCTTGATCGCCCGGCACGGTCCGGCGTGGACCCGTATCAATTACCACCAGTTCTTCCTCATGGAGCCGGAGCATCAGGACTTCGTGCCCGAGGAGGCCGGACAGCTCATCTCTCCCACCGGTGAAGCGGTCATCGTTCACACCGGAATCGCCGGCGGCAACGTCGCGGTGCACATCGAGATCCACGACCACGAGCCGCCCTTGGACGATGCGGACTGGGAAGAAGTCGCCGAGGCCAGCGTGCAGGTGGAAGAAGGTGCACTCATGGTGCACTGTCTGATGGATGATCCGCCGGACCTGCCGGTGCTCACTCCGGCCGGGCCAGGCCCCTACCGGGTCCGCGCACACGCGCGTGGCCGCGACATCGCATACGACTTGAGCGAGTCGCGATCACAAGAGGTCTATCTCTTCCAGATCTGGTCGGCTCCCTACCTGCCGCTGCACGTGCTCAAACAGACCGACCTGTGTGGCCGAGGCCTGCGCCGCCCCGCACACCCCGCCGACGAGTAGCTACCCCAGCAGTACTCGTCCTGGCTTCCACCGCCGCGCTACCCGGCCGCCGATCACCCGGCGAACGACGAAGCCCGCGGCACACCAACCCGAACACGACACACGAATACAACAGGCTGCCGGTCTCAGGCGCTGCCGAAGGTTCACAGGTTCGATTGCTCAGGCGGCTGTGATCGCGGCGAGTAGCGTGTCCTGGCTTTCGAAGGGCAGGTCCGTCAGTTGAGGGCGGAGGATCTCGGCGTGTTCGGTGAACACCGCTTTGCATTCGGCGCGTTCTGGACGCGCATCGTCGCTGCCGAAGAGGAGGGCGAGTCTCGGGTCGGTGTCTCCGACAGGCTGCACATACTCCGCTATGACGACGAGGAAATCGATGATCTTTGCTCGTCCTGGGATGGCTTCGTCGGCGCTCAGCTTGATCAGATAGGGCAGCGCGAGAGCCATGGCAGGGTTGAGGTGGAAGAGGTCGTCGGTCAGCACGATGCCGAGGAGCCGCAGTGCTTCATCCTGTGCTGAGGCGTCCAGCAGACCCCGGATCAGGACTGGGATCGCGGCGGGGCATCCAATGATCTGTGACCATGACGCGTCGTCAATCCCTCGCAGCAGCGGGTGGTGGCGGCCGAGTGCTGGTGCCGTCGGGTGTTCGCGGAGGAACTGCTTGATCGCGGCTTCCTTTCCGGCCAGGTCGTGTACGCACATGTCTGCCTCCTGCGCCGCGTCGCGTGTTGGTCGACCCTATTGCTGAGCGCTCCGGGCTCGGTCGCGGTTCCGCTCGTTGATGGGCAGCCGACCGTCGTCGACGTAGTCGACAAGGTAGATCATGACGCTTTCCTCGGTCATCCCGAACACGTCAGGGCACAGCCCTGATCGCCATCGTGAGTGAGGCTGCACGCCGACCCGACGCGCCCCGCCACCTGCACGTCCTCCCAATAGTTGACAATGCCGTCAAACCCCTCTGCAACCGCCCCGGGTACGCCCTCCCCGGTGCATGCGACTTCGAATACCCAGCGGGCAGTGGCATTCTAATTGGAAAACAACGACTGGTGCCTCGACCTCGTCTCGCTCAACGCGGAGGATCTGTCTTCGCGTGAACACGTCCCCTTGATCAACATCTGCCGCGGCCCGAACCCCCGCGTACCCTGTCTACATGCGATCAGGCCGTGGCCGCTCGCGGCCGCCCGTCGTTGGCGCCTTTGAAGACCGCCTCACCGCCGCCCGCAACTGACCTCAGCGAGATTGAGTTCCACTGTTAAGACCCTGCCCGCCGGCAGCCCTTTAATATGCGGGTCTTGTAGTCAACCCAGTGCTCGGTGTCGATGTCTTCCGGGCGATCGCAGTGCGCGTAGGCTGACGTTGAATCTCGGGACGGGGGCGGCGTTGTCGACGGAACTCGCTGAGCGTCTTGGGCTGTTTGAGCCGCTGCTCGATGACTTGGCTGCCGTATTCTGCCCAGGTGCGAGCTGGCCGGGCGAGACGTCCGGTGATCCCGTCTTCGATGCCTATCATCGCTGCGAGGCCAAGCGATTCCAGATCGGCGAGGCCTGCGCGAACGATCTGGACGCTGTTCGGGAGCATGCGGAAGAGATCATGCATGCCATCACCCATGACCACTGTCCCAGCGGCGACCGCCAGTTGGTCGAGCCGCTCGTGCGAGGTGTCGGTGCGCGGCAGGTCATGGAGCGCATCCTCGACTACCTCGAAACCGGCTCGGCTGCCGAGCGGCTGGGAGCGGCGATGGCCTGGTACTGGGCAGTGCCGTCCACGCAGTACGCGTCTATGGAAGACCTCGGTGCCGACCCGGAACACCAGGGCCCCGGCGGGGGCGCGATCCGGATCTCCCTCAGCCCGATGGCACCCACTCCGACAAATAGCAACGCCGAAGCCGCGGCCCTGCGCCGCGATCTCGAGCCTCGTTTCCGGGTCGGCTGCCTGAGCGCGTTCGTTGCCTCCAACAGCCCGGGAGATCGCCTCTATCTCTCCTACCAGTTCTCACTCGACCCTTCTGATTATCCGCCTGAGTCGCAGACCGAGGTAGAGATGGCCGCGCGGATCGCCGCAGCCGATCCCGAGCATTACCGGCACGGAGACCTCTCCCTCTGATCAGTCCGCTGGAGATCTCCGGACTAACCGGCCTGCGCCGACTCGAAGTGGCAGCCCATCTTGACCGCTCGGGTGGCCAGGGTGCGCCGAGCCGGATCAGGGTGACGCGACCGAGGCCGGCTCATTGAGCGGTCCGAGCGGACAGCCGCCTTGATGCGGGCAGCGTTGGTGAGGTCAAACATGTCACCGCGGCGCATCCTGGTACACGCCAAGGAATGCCCGTGAGAAGTGACAACGCCTGATTGCATCCAGCGCGAGGTGACGGGTTGAGGTCTCCACTTCCTCAGTGGATCATATATCGATGACTTCGACCGTTGACGAATCATGGGACCGAATCTTGGACTGGCTGGCCCGACACGCTCCGGCCACTTTGAAGCGCATCGGCCCACCCGCTGCCGACGCGGACATCGCTGCGGCCGAAGAAGCCGTGGGTGCCGAGTTGCCTGCGGATCTAGTGGCTTGGTGGCGGCGCGCGGACGGAAGCGCGTCCAGTTGGTCACACCAGCGTTTCGGCTTGCTTCCCGGCTACGCTCCCTGCCGCATCGAGCACGCTCTCGACCGGAGGAAGGTGTGGTGGCAGATCTGGCATGACCAGATGCTCGAGCGAGGATGGCTCACGGAGAAGGACTTCACCAGAGCACAGGCCAACCCTGCAGGTACTGAGGCGGGGATGTGGCTCCTCGCCTTCTTGCCCATCGCAAGCAGTGGCGGCGGCGCGGATTTGTTCGTCGATCTTCGGTGCGGTCCGCGGCACGGGTGCGTGCGGGAGTTCGACAAGGTTTCCACCGACGGCGAACCCCGATGGGGCAGCGTGACCGCCATGCTCGCCGACATCGCCGACGCACTCGAGAACCACGCCACGATCGGCGGATATGACGCTCGGCCGAACGAGGACGGAGTCCTGTCCTGGGACCTGAAGGTCGATTAAGAATCGCTCAGCGGTGGACGCTGGGCCGGATGGCCGCGCTGATCCGTGAGTTGTTCGCCATCGACTACACCTTGCCGGGGGTGTCGCTGCTGCTGCGCCGCAACGGCTCGTCGGTGCAGGTCCCCGGACGCCGCGCCATCGAACGCGACGACCATGCCGTACAAGTGTGGAAAGAGCAGATGTGGCCGCAAGTGGAACCACCGCGGGCGACCTGGGCGCCTGGATCTGCTTCGAAGACGAGACAGGTCAAGGGCTCAGGCCGCCCAGAGGACGCTCCTGGTCCAGGCGGGGACACCGGCCGCAGGTGAGGGTGACTGCGGCGACCACGGCGGCCGGGTCTCGGTCGCCGGGATGGTTTGCAACCGGCCCGGGGACCGGCCTCGGCTGATCTACCGGCTGCACCACTACCGCCGCCGCCAAGGCGAACGCGCCGCCTTCACCCTGAACGAGTACAAAGTGCTGCTGCAGGCCGCCACCAGCAGCTGCTCGGTGAGAAGATCGTGCTGGTCTGGGACAACCCGGGCATCCACCACTCGATCGCGATGCGGGCGTTCATCGACGCCCACGCCGACTGGCTGAGGGCGTTCCACCCGCCCGCCCACGCCCCCGACCTCAACCCCGCCGAGAGCGTGTGGTCCCTACTGAAACGCTCCATGGCCAACTTCCTGGCCATCGACCTGGACTACCTCACCCACATCCTGGCAAACCAGTGCCTGGGCGAGTGGAGATCAGTTGACAGGACGGCAATGGTGGCACGAGACACTTTCTTCCCAAGTTGATCAAGGACAACTCAGATCGGGTGTCCGTGGAACGGGGGGAAGCTCAGTGGAGGTGTGCGCCGCCGGGCGTGGTCATCAGTTCGCGGCTGAGATGGCCGCGCTGATCGTGGCGCTCAGCAGCAGGGTTCCGCCCATGATGGGGCCGGTCGATCGGCTGGTCGATGCGGTAGTGCGGCGCAGGCGCGACACTACCGAGCCGAGCGCCACCAGTTGGACAACGCCGATGATCGCCACTCCGGCGTCGTCCAACAGCAGCGCCAGTGGCAGGAAGTGCGCCGCGACGACGACCGCCACCCACCACGCCATCCACCGCGCCGCCGCACGCCTGGCCAGGTGCAGGCAGCCGGCGCCCGCCGCGACGACCTCGGTGGTGACCAGGGCGCCGAACCAGGGGTACCGGCCCTCCAATGCGGTCGGCTCATCCCAGTTCGCGGCCGTCAGCAGCCCAAACACCACGGCGAGCCCGATACCCAGCACCGCTCCCGCGCCAAGCCAGAGCCGCCAGGGACGCGGCGGGTTCTCCTGCCCCCATCCGAACCACGCGAAGGCCATCAGACCGAACCAAGCGGTTGTGAAGCACTGGTCTCGCAAGTAGTCGGTCAGCATCGGGACTCCATCAGTCGGTCGGGATAAATGATCATTTATACCGGCCGGCAGGGCGGGCCGGGACGTGAAGGTGCCCGCCCCGCGGCCGACGCTGCTGAAGGACGGGCAGGTCGTGGCGCAGATGGGCGGTGAGCGCTGCGATCGCCGCCGGTGGGGGAGGAGGCGGTGGAGGACTCCACGGCAATGCACATGGTGAACCGGGCGCAGGGCGCGGTGTGGTCAGGGGGTAGCAGCAGGAGCGGCACCGGGTGGCCGGGGCCAGTGTTGTCGGGGATGGGAGTAGCTCGAACTCAGCGAGTCTCCGACCGGGGCTTTTGTGGTCGTGGCTGTTTGATGTCGAGGAGGTCATTCGGTTCTTGCTCGCCGGTTACGGCCGTGCCGTGTGATCTACGTGGGATGCCAAGACCCGTCCCGCTAAATAGAGGCACCGTGCAGCAGACAGATCCTCACACCATCCTGGAAGCCCATGCCCGTTCCCGTTACGCCAGAGGAGCCGACGACATCGAATCCTTGTTCGAGGAACTCGTTGAGCATTCCAGGGGCCTTGACCTGGACGTGCCCGAGGGCGGACTCGGGTTGATCGCCGCCAGGGTGGTGATCGAGGAGGAGGCCTACGACATGGTGAGGCTCGGCTTCTGTGATCGTGAGGAGATCGTCGATGACCTGGCAGAAATGGCGGAGGAAGCCCTGGTCCTGGTCGACTTCGAGCTCGTGGAAGGTGAGATCGAGCGCATAGTCGACCGGCTGTGGGAGGCGCGGCACAAGGAGCAAGAGGGCGGGCCGGAGGTCACCGACAACGACAAGCTGGAGAAGGCGTTCGCTCACCTCAACGAGGCCGGGATCGTGGCCCGGGAGAACTTCGCCTGCTGTCAGACGTGCGGCGTTACGGAGATCGGCGGCGAGGTTCCCGATGGAGTCCTGCCGGACGGGTTCGTGTTCTACCACCAGCAGGACACCGAGAACGCGGTGACGGACGGCGAGTTGTGGCTGTCGTACGGCACGTTCGCCTCCGAACTCGCCCCGGCCGAGATGGTCGAGGTGGGAGAACGTGTCGTGGCCGCATTGAACACCCAAGGGCTGCGAACGAAATGGGACGGCTCACACACCTCGCGCATCACCGTGCGCCTGACTGGCAGCTTCCCCTTCCCGTCGCTCAGTAATACGGCGTGGGTGTAGGTCGAAATGCAGTGACTGCGTCGATCAAACTGTAAGTGCGTACTCGTCCCGGTGGCGGGCTTGGTGAACGCGGTGGTGTTCGCGGTCAAGGTGATAGGCCCAGTACCGGCCGAGGTCGCCGTTGCTGATGACGGCGCGGAGCCGGAGGATGGCCTCGGCTCCTGCCAGTCCCCACCGGGCTCCGGTGATCTCCAGGCGGTCGCCGACCAGGTGCCTGGCGGTTCCCTCGACTATGCCGGTGGCGATCGGCCAGCCTTGTTCCAGTGCGTGGTCGTAGCGCAGGTAGTCGCGGTGGCCGGTCAGGTAGCCGACGGCGGTTTTCAACCCGGAACGCCGGTCGGCGGGCAGTGCGGCGGTCAGGCCGCGCTCCCACAGTAACGGGGCCAGTGCGCCCGCTGCTGCACATCGCGTCTCGGTGGCTAGACAATCCCTCGTTTCCATACCTCGCCCCTCTTCCCTCGCTAGACCGTCCTGGCGCCGCCGTTCCCCTCTACCCGGCGGTACTGGACGATGACGGACGTTCCCCGCGCGACCGCGCCTACTACCGCGCCCGGCTTGCCGCCGCGTTGAGCGCCGCTGGAGATCAGCGTGAAGCGGTTGCCGAGGCCCTTCGAGTCGTCGGAGACCTCGGCGAAGGACTCACCTCCACCCGGGTCCTCAGCGAACTGCGCCCAGTGCGCAGCGGCACTCGCGAACTGACCCTGGATATCAATCTGGAATTCCGTCAGCGGTTCGATGCGGCGGAACGCGCCCTAGCAGCCACTTGAACAGGAAGGGGACGGAGATCATGGCTGGCTCCAGCCCGATCGTCCATCACCGATTCGACAGCCCCGGCGCCCGTGCTACGGGGGAACCTCAAAAAGCGTGCGACGCTGCTGGTCCGCCCGGACAACCCTGCCTATGCGATCTATGAACGCTGGGGCTGGCGCAAGGTCGCCCGACTCCGCCCCGGCTGGGCAGGCGCCCCCTTGATGGACGTTCTCATGCTGTCGCTCCCCCTGAATCCCTCACGACCAAAGACAGGCCATCTCTGACGGAGTGGAGCCGACCTATCGAGTGCCATCGCGTCCCGGCCGGGAGGCTGATAGGTCATCACCCTGGTCTCGTGGAGGAGCGCAGGAACCGCGCTGGATCAGCTGGGCGCCTACGCGGTAAGTGCGGCCATTTCTGGCGGGGGGCACTTTGCCGCGGTCGCGCTCCAGTTGCTGGAGGAGCAGGTCCATGGCGAGTTCGCCCAGTTCTCGGGCACCGTTGTCGACGACGGTGACGGGAGGGTGCCACCAGCGCAGCCAGCTGATGTCCTCGTAGCAGATGAGGGACAGGTCGTCGGGGACGCGGACACCGGCGGCCGCGAGGGCCGGCAGGACCCCGAAGACGGCTTCGTGGTTGGCCGCCAGCAGTGCGGTCATCTCCGGGACGCGGCGCAGCAGCCGGTCGGTCGCGCTGGAGCCGAAGGCCGGCTCGAACGGGCCGCGCTCGATCAGGCGTTCGTCGATGGGCAGGCCGTGCTCGCGCAGGGCCTGCTCGTATCCCGCGAACCGCTCCCGGCCGGAGTTCGTGTCCGAGGGGCCGCCGATGTAGCCGATGCGCCGGTGACCGAGTTCCAGCAGGTGCCGGGTCGCCTCGTGGGCTCCGTCGCGGTCGGCCGCCAGCACGGTCGGGGCGGCGCTCTCGGTGGCGCCGCGGATGAGGTTGACGACGGCGGTGCCGCTCGCCAGTAAGGCATTGGAGGCGGCGGCGTTCGACCCCGTGCCGATCAGGATCAGGCCGTCCACGCCGTGCTCGCCGAGCGTCTTGAGGATGGTCTCCTCGCGGCGCGGGTCCGCGTCGGTGATGTACAGCATCATCTGGTAGTCCTCGGCGGCGGCGCGGCGCTGGACGACCTCGGCGATGGTGTGGAACGAGGCGTTCACCAGATTTCCGACGACGAGCCCGATCAGGTGCGACTGCCGGGACCGCAGCGAACTGGCGGCACGGTTCGGCCGGTAGCCCAGCCGGCGGGCGGCCTCCTCGACCAGAGCCCGGGTCTCGGCGGCGATCAAGGACGAGCCGCTCAGCGCCCGCGAGGCGGTGCTGCGGGACACGCCGGCGGCGGCGGCCACGTCCTTCAGGGTGACGCTCATCGTGCTCCGGTTCTGCAATCGATCCCAATGGCGGGCCCATCTTGCCACAGGATGCTCGGCAGGGGCAGGGCCTCAAAAAGGTTGAAATCGACTCTTGACACCCAGGATGCGTCTGCCGCAACCTTGTGCAACCGATCCCAGCGGGATGCGCTCTACAGACTCGGGGAAAGATCTTGGATCGCGACGACGTCTCATGGCACGGCTACTGGCCCGCGGCGCCCACGCCTTTCACCGCGGAGGGCGCCCTCGATGAGGACGCCTGGCGTGCGCTGTTGCGGCTGTATCTGCGGCAGGGCGTCCACGGCGTGCTGGTCAACGGCAGCACGGGGGAGTGGTTCAGCCAGAGCCCGGCCGAGCGCCGGCGGGTGGCCGAGGTCGCCGTCGCCGAGGTGGCCGGCCGGGTTCCGGTGGTCATCGGCGTCACCGCGTACACCCCGGCCGAGGCGATCGAGCTGGCCAGGCACGCCGCCGACACGGGGGCCGATGGCGTGCTGGCCACTCCGCCGCCGTACGTCCACCCCGGGGCTGAGGAGATCTTCGGATTCTTCGCCGAGGTCAGCGCAGCCACCGATCTGCCCTTCATGGTCTACAACTGGCCGCGCGGCGTCGCCGTCGATATCGGCGACCACCCGGACCTCGTCCGGCGGCTGGCCGACCTTCCCCATGTCGCCGCGATCAAGGACAGCACCGGAGACTGGCTGCGGATGCTCGCGACGGTCGAGGCGGTCGCCGACCAGGTCCGCGTCTTCGGCAGTTTCCTGCACCGGCGCGGTCTGGCCGTTCTGCTGGAGCTCGGTGGCGACGGCAACATCGACGGTGGCGGGCTCGGTGCGCCGTTCGCCGTCCCGTACTACGAGGCCGTCGCGCGACGGGACGGTGCCGCGGCACGCACGTGGGTGGACCAGTACGCCGGGTTGTCGGGACGGCTCATCCGCCCTGACTACAGCGGCGTGTACGGCTCGCCCATCTCGCAGCTCAAGGGCGCCATGTCGCTGCTCGGGCAGCCGGGCGGGCACGTCCGTCCTCCGCTGCGCCCGGTGACGGGCGACGCGCTTGAGGTGATCGGTTCGGTCCTGGAGGAATCCGGGCTCACCAAGGCCCTCGCCGAGGAGCGGGACGAGGCCGGAGCACGGCCGTGAGCACCGACACCCGGATCACGATCGACGGCGAGCCCGTGGACGCCGCCGTGGGAACCTCGCTGACCGCGGTGTTCGTCGCCGGCCGCCGCTGGCGGCTGCGCGACAACCCGGTCAGCGGTGAGCCGCGCGGGCCGTTCTGCGGCATGGGCGTCTGCTTCGAGTGCGAGGTCACCGTCGACGGGCGGCCGGGCGTGCGGGCGTGCCTGACCCGGGTGCTGCCCGGCATGACGGTCGAGACGGGACCGCGCCGATGACCGTTTCGTGTGACGTGCTGATCGTGGGCGGAGGCCCTGCCGGGCTGTCCGCGGCGGCCGGGCTGGCCGCCGCCGGGCTCACCGTGACGCTGGTCGACGAGCAGCCCGAACTCGGCGGGCAGTACTACCGCCGGCCGTCGCCCGCCACACTGCGCGAGCACGGTGACCACCGTCCGGAGGGCGGCCGGCTGATCGCGCACGTGCGGAACCTCGGCGTCGACTGCCGGACGGGCCACCTGGTCTGGGGGATGGAGGACGACGGCCGGACGCTCCTCGCCACCGGCGCGGACGGAACCCCGATCCGGCTCCGCGGACGCTACGTGATCGTGGCCACCGGCGCCTACGAGCGGACCCATCCGTTCCCGGGCTGGCAGCTCCCGGGCGTCACCACGCCCGGCTTCGCCCAGCACCTGGCCGCGGCCGACGGCACCCCGGTCGGTGACCGGGTGCTGGTGGCCGGGTCGGGTCCGTTCCTGCTGCCCGTCGCCTGCTCGTTGCTGGACGCCGGCGCCCACGTGGTCGGCATCGCCGAGGCCGGGCATCCCTACCGGCCCGATCTCCGTGCGGTGCCGACGCTGCGGCACCCGGCTCGCCTCCGCGAACTCGCGGGATATGCGGCCCGTCTGGCCCGTGCGCGGGTTCCGCTCTGGCAGGGACGCGTGGTGACCCATGCCGCTGGCCAGGACCGCGTCTCGTCGGTCACGCTCGCCGCCACCGATGATCCGGCACGCCCGCTCCGGACGCTGGACGTCGATGCACTCTGCGTCGGGTACGGGTTCCGGCCGCAGACGGACCTGGCCCGCCTGCTCGGCTGCGAGATCAGCTCCGACGCCGTGACCGGCGACGCCGAACCCGTCACCGACGTCTTCGGCCGGACGAGCCGTCCCGGCGTGTACGTGGTCGGTGAGGCCGCCGGCATCGGCGGCGTCCACCAGGCTCGCACGCGCGGGTCGATGGCCGCCGCGCACATCCTCGTCCGGGAGAGGAACTCGTCCGCGCCAGGCCCTCGGGAGATCGCCCGGCTCGCCGCCAAGGGACGTGCGCTCACCCGGTTCACCGCGCTCAGCGACGCCCTGTACCCGAGCCCGGCCCGGTTGCAGGAAGCACTGGTGGGCTCCCTGAACGACGACACCATCGTGTGCCGCTGCGAAGCGGTCACCGCCGGCGCCGTGCGCTCCGCAGCCGTGGAGAGGGCCGGTGGCGATCTCAACGCCACCAAGTCCTGGTCGCGCGCCGGCATGGGGCCCTGCCAGGGCCGATTCTGCGGCTTCGCCATCGCCGGCCTCGTCCGCGGCGCCTCGGACCCCGGCGGGGCACCGTGCGGCGTCCCGGTCTTCCCGGCGCGCCAGCCGGTCCGCCCGGTTCCCGTCGAGACCCTGCTCGCGCTCGGAGACCAGGCCGACCTCGCAGGGGAGGGGGCCGGATGAGCGCGCTGACCGCAGACGTGGTCGTGATCGGCGCCGGGGTGCTGGGCGGCGCGGCCGCCTTCCATCTCGCCAGGGGCGGGCACCGGGTGATCGTCCTTGAGCGAGGGGCTCCGGGCCGGGAGGGATCGGGCACAACAGCGGGTAACCTGCACGTTCAGGCCGTCCACACCCGGCGGCCAGGGCAGGAGATCCCGCTCGACAGCGCCCGGTTCCTGCCTCTGCAGCGCGCCGCGAGCGACCGGTGGAACTCGGTCGAGGCGGAGCTGGAGACCTCGGTGGAACTGCGCCGCAGCGGCGGGTTCACCATCGCCGAGACGCCCGAGCAGCGTGCCGAGCTGATCGCCAAGCACGCCTGGGAGGAGCGGGCCGGAATCGAGACCGAGGTCCTGGACGGCGACGGTGCCCGTGCCGCGCTGCCGCAGCTCGGCCCCACCGTCACCGCCGCCACGTGGTGCCCGCTGGACGGGTACGCCAACCCGCTGCTGACCACCCCCGCCTACCTGGCGGCGGCGGCGCGGCACGGGGCCCGGCTGTACCCGTTCTGCCCGGTCCGCGCCGTGGAACGTTCCGGATCGGGCTGGCGGGTCACCACGGGAGAGCTCACCGTCGAGGCCCCGCACGTGGTGGACGTCGCCGGGCCCTGGCTCGGGGAGATCGCCGCGCTGGCGGGGATCGGGCTCCGGATGACACCCGTCGCCATCCAGATGCACGTGACCGTGCGGCTGCCCGAGACGCTGCGGCACCTCGTCCAGCACATCGGCGAGGGCCTGTCGGTCAAGCAGGTCACGGCGGGGAACCTGCTGATCGGCGGCGGCTGGCCCGCGCTGCGCCTGGACCCGGACGGCCGCAGCCCGGTCAGCCTGTCCAGCGTCCTCGGCAATGTCGCCCAGGCCGCCCGCGTCCTGCCGTTCGTGCGGGACCTCCGGCTGCTGCGGACCTGGGCGGGTCCGCTGGCCGCCACCCCCGACGAGATGCCGGTGATCGGGGAGGTGCCGGGCGCGCCCGGCTTCCTGATCGCCGGCGGCACCTACGCCTTCACCTTCGCCCCGCTGTGGGGCGAGACCCTGCGCTGCCTGGTCGAGGGGAAGCCGACCCCGGTCGACGTCCACGACCTCGGGCCGGACCGGCTCATGGAGCCGGCCGAGCCCGCCACGCCGATTGAGCAGGCCCGATGAGAGAGGAGACAGCGGTGCCTACAACGACCACCGCACGGCGGCCGATACCGCGGGAGGGGACCCTCTGGCTGACCGGCGGGCATGTCGTCGACGTGCTCGGCGGGACGATCCGCCGGAACGTCAACGTCGCGGTCGCGGCGGGCCGGATCGAGAAGATCACCACCGAGGCGCCGGAGCCGGGCGCCCAGCGCATCGATCTCGGCGGCCGGTATCTGCTGCCCGGCCTGATCTCGGTGCACACGCACCTTTCGGTCGTGTACCCGTTCTCCGCCACCGACGAGGCCGAGAACCCGGCCCTGACCGCGCTGCGGGCGCTGTCCCGGGCCCAGGACGCGCTGCACGCGGGCGTCACGACGATCCGCTGCGTCCACGAGCAGAACCGCGCCGACCTGCTCATCCGCACCAGCGTCGAGCAGGGGTGGGTGGACGCGCCCCGCATCATCGGCGCCGGCCGCGCCGTCTCCACCACGGGCGGCCACGGCCACGGCTCGGCCTGCTCCTACGCCGACGGCCACGACGGCTTCCTGGCGGCCGCGCGCACCGAACTGGCCGCCGGCGCGGACCTGATCAAGGTGTTCATCACCGGCGGCATCGCGCACGAGGGCGAGTCGTTCACCGGCGCCCAGATGACGCTCGACGAGATGCGCGCGGTGGTGCGGGCGGCGGAGGAGCACGGCACCTACGTCACCGCGCACGCCGGAGCGGGGTCGGCGATCCGCGAGGCGCTCGCGGCCGGTGTCCGCGGTTACGAGCACGCCTACGAGCTGGACGACGCGACCGCGAAGGAGATGGCCGAGCGGCGCGTCTTCCTCACCCCCACCCTGTGCGTCACCCGCTGCCCCGACTGGATGGCCGAGCACTCGTTCAGCGAATGGCAGATCCAGCGCGCCCTGGAGGTCGGCCCGGGCCACCTCGCCAGCATCCGCAGGGCGGTCGCGGCGGGCATCGCCGACCCGCAGGACCCGGGCGCACCCGGGATCACCATGCTCGCCGGCACCGACTACCCGCCGGGCGAGCCCATCGAGGACACCGTCGTCGCCGTCCGCGAGATGGAGTTCCTCACCGAGGCCGGGTTGAGCCCGGCGCAGGCCTTGCGCGGCGGCACCAGCGACGCCGCCCGGCTCGTCGGCCTCCAGGGGAAGGCCGGGGCGGTCGAGGAAGGCCTGCTCGCCGACCTGATCGTCACCGACCGCGACCCGCTGTCGGACCTGTCCGCGCTCCGCCGCATCCCCTTCGTCATGCAGGGCGGACGCGTCGTCCGCGACGACCTTCCCACCGCGCCGGCCGGCCGGGCCGCCGCCGACACCCCCGGAGGCACCCTGTGACGTCCTCGCACCGCACCCGCCTCGCGGTCGACATCGGAGGCACGTTCGTCGACGCCATCGCCTACGACGAGGTGACCGGCGAGCTGCGGCTGCACAAGGCCCCGACCACCCCGGATGCGCCGGCGCAAGGTGTCCTGGACGCCGTGGGCGGGCTCGCCGACCGGCTGGACGACGTCGAGGCGTTCGTGCACGGCACCACCCTCGGGCTCAACGCGATCCTGCAGCGCCGCGGCGCCGACGTCGGGATCATCACCAACGCCGGGTTCCGCGACCTGCTGGAGATCGCGCGGGCCAACGTGCCGGGCCAGTACATGTACGACTTCGCCTACGCCCCGCCGCCGCCGCTCGTGCCGCGCCGGCACCGGACGGGGGTGCCCGGCCGGATCGACGCGCAGGGCGCCGAGGTGGAGCCGCTCGACGAGGACGCCGTCCGCGAGGCGGGCCGCGTCCTGGTCGAGGAGCATGGGCTGCGCTCCGTCGCGATCTGCTTCCTGCACTCCTACGCCGAGCCGGCGCACGAGCGGCGCGCGGCGCAGATCCTGCGCGAGGCGTACCCGGACGTGTCCATCTCGGTGTCCACCGACATCAGCCGCGAGTACCGGGAGTACGAGCGGACCAGCACCGCGACCCTGGACGCCTACATCCGGCCCGTCCTCAGCGACTACATCGGAGCGCTGGAGGAGCGCCTCGGCGACGCCGGGCTCGCCCACCCGCTGCACATCATGCGGTCGGGCGGCGGCGCGATGACCGCGGAACTGGCCCGCAGCGCGCCGCTGATGACGGTGCTGTCGGGTCCGGCGGGCGGCGTGGTCGGCGCCTCCTTCCTGGCCCGCGAGCTGGGCCGGGACGTGATCTCGTTCGACGTCGGCGGTACCAGCGTGGACTGCTGCGTGATCGAGGGCGGATCGCCCGGCGAGGTGCATGAGGCCGCGATCGACGGCTTCCCGATGCTCATCCCGATCTTCGACATCCGCACGGTCGGCGCGGGCGGCGGCTCCATCGCCTGGATGGACCACGGACTCCTCAAGGTCGGCCCGCAGAGCGCCGGCGCCGTACCCGGCCCGGTCGCCTACGGGGCCGGCGGCACCGAGCCGACCGTCACCGACGTCGCGCTGGTGCTCGGCTACCTCGACCCGGCGGCGTTCCTCGGCGGCGACATGAGCATCGACGCGAACGCGGCACGCGCCGCCGTGGCCGAGAAGCTCGCCGGCCCGCTCGGCGTGGACGTGACCCGGGCCGCCGCGAGCGTCCTGCGGGTCCTCCTCGCCCGGACGGTCGGCGCGCTTCGCGAGATCACGGTCGAGCGGGCGCTCGACCCGCGCGAATTCGCGCTGCTGGCCTTCGGCGGCGCGGGGCCGCTGCTCGGCCCGATGCTCGCCCGCGAGATGGGCATCACCGAGACCATCGTCCCGCAGGTGCCGGCGGCCTTCTCGGCCTTCGGGATGCTGATGTCGGACCTGGAGTACGAGTTCGCCACCACCGTGCTCAAGCCGCTCAGCGACGGCACCCTCGCCGAACTGGAACCGGCCTTCGCCGATCTGGAGAACCAGGGCGAAGAGGTGCTGTCGCTCCAGGGCGTCAAACCGGAGGACCGCACCCTGGTCCGCCGCCTGGACGTCCGCTACCGCGGCCAGGAGCACACGCTCGGCATCGACCTGCGGCCCGGCGACGACGCCGCCGCGATCCTGGAGCGGTTCCACGAGCTGCACCGCGCCAGGTACGGGCACGCGATGCCCGACGGCGGGCAGATCCTCACGCTGCGGGTGCGGGCGGTCGGTGTCCTGCCGAAGCCGGGGCTCCGCACGCTGTCCGGCAGCGGCACCGGCACCCCCGAGCCCGTCGGGAGCCGCCCGGCCTTCGACGTCGCCACGGGCGACACCGTGACGTTCCCCGTGTACGAGCGGGCGTCCCTCGCGCCCGGGCACGCCGTGCCCGGCCCCGCGATCGTCGAGGAGGGCACCTCCACCACGGTGATCTTCAGTGACCAGCGGCTCACCGTGGACGTCCACGGCCACCTGCTGGTGAGCAGCCCGGAGACGGCCCAGTGACCCAGACAGGAGATGGTCCGATGAGCACGACGACGGCCGGCGGCACCGCGAACGCGGACGGGGCGGCCCCGCTGGACGGCGCGACCGTCGAGGTGATCCGCAACTACCTGGTCTCCGTCGGCGAGCAGATGCGCCGCACGCTGGTGCGGGCCGCGTTCAACCCGGTGATCTACGAAGTCCTCGACTTCGGCATCTCGATCTACGACGGCGACCTGGAACTGATGGCCGAGGCCGCCGGGATCACCTCGTTCCTCGGCGCGAACGACCACGCGATCGTCAAGGGCGTCGAGTACGTCGGCAAGGAGAACCTCGCACCCGGCGACGTCTACCTGCTCAACTACCCGTACTGGAGCGGCGCGCACTCCTACGACGCGATGCTGTTCTCCCCGGTGTTCCGGGACGGGCGCGACGAACCGGCCGCCTACCTGGCCGTCCGCGCCCACTGGATGGACCTCGGCGCGAAGTCCCCCGGCTACGTCCTCGACTCCACCGACATGCACCAGGAAGGGCTGATCTTCCCGGGCACCCGGATCGTCCACCAGGGCGAGGTCGTCCGCGACATCGTCGAGCTGATCCGCTTCAACTCGCGGCTGCCGGACCTGACCATCGGCGACTTCCACGCGCAGCTCGCCGCCCTGCGCACCGGAGAGAACCGGCTCGCGCAGGTGTGGGACAAGTTCGGCGGCGAGGTCGTGGACCAGGCCGTCAAGCAGATCATCGAGCACGGCGAGCGGGTCGCGCGCAAGGCCGTCGCGGCACTGCCGGACGGCACCTGGACCGCGTTCGACTACTGCGACGACGACGGGATCACCGACGACCTGATCCGCATGGAGGTCAAGGTCACCATCGACGGCGACCGGATGGAGGTCGACTTCAACGGCTCCGACGGCGCCGTCCTCGGTCCGGTGAACCTCCCGATCGGCGCCACCGAGAGCCTGGCCAAGTCGACCTTCAAGGAGCTGACCACGCCGGACGAGCCGTCCAACGCCGGCCACTACCGCGCCCTGACGATCAAGGCGGATCCGGGCAACTTCTTCCACGCCGTCTACCCGTCCGCGACGTTCACCCAGTGGAGCGGCATCGTCGCCTTCGAGCTGATCCACAAGGCGCTCTCGGGCGTCCTCGACTCCATCCCGGCATCGTCGGGAGGCGACGAGCCGGGCTTCATGGCCCTCGGGCACGACCCTCGAACCGGCGAGGACTTCGTCATCAGCAACAACGAGGGCATCGGCTGGGGTGCGGGCCGGGACCGCGACGGCGCCAACGCGCAGCAGCACCCGTCCCAGAGCGTCGTCCGCAACACCCCGATCGAGGTGCTGGAGCACAAGTCGACGATCTTCCACGAGCGGCTGGAGCTGATCCCCGACTCCGGAGGCGCCGGCCGGTACCGGGGCGGCGTCGGCGTCCTGCGGGAGGTCCGCTACCTCGCCGAGGGCGAGGTGCTGTCGATGAAGAAGAAGAGCAAGACCCGACCGTGGGCGCTGAACGGCGGCCTCGAACCCGAACCCAGCGGCATGACGCTGTGGCCTGGAACCGACCGTGAGAAGCGGGTCGGCATGTACCGCGCCACGATGCGGGCCGACGACCGCTTCGTCAACCGCACGGCCGGCGGAGGCGGCTACGGCGACCCGCTCGACCGCGATGCCGCGGCCGTCGTCGCCGATGTCATGGACGGCTACGTCACCGTCGAGGCCGCCGAGCGCGAGTACGGACTGATCGTCGCCCCCGACGGCTCCCACCACGAGACCCCGGCCCGCGCCGAACGGCGCCGGACGCAGCCCCCCGCCGATCGGCACGACACCTGACACCGTCCGACCGGACACGTCCACGAAGGGGAGACGACCCGTGCTCCACACATCTCTTGCGGCCGGTGAAACGGCGCCGAGGAACAGGTGGTTCCCCGGCGGGCTCCGCACCCGCGGGCGCGCCGCCGGGCTGCGGCTGACGGCCGTGCTCGCGGCCGGGGCCCTCGCCGCGGCCGCGTGCGGCGGTTCCGCCGGCGGCTCCACCGCCCGCACCCAGACCCTGATCATCGCCGAGAACGAGCCGCCCGCGACGTTCGACCCGGCCCAGGCCGACAACTCCACGGTCGACGAAGTGGCCCGGCCCGTGTACGACACCCTCGTCAAGTACGACGCGGACAGCAAGATCGTTCCGAGCGTCGCCACCGAATGGAAGGTCTCCGAGGACGGCCGCTCCATCGACATGACCCTGCGCGGCGACGTCACCTTCCACGACGGCGCCAAGCTCACCGCCACCGACGTCCAGTACAGCCTCGACCGGATCAAGAAGCTGAAGGTGGGGGTGGCGTCGCTGCTGACCCCTTACGACTCCACCAAGGTCGTCGACGACACCCACCTGACGATCAAGCTGAGCCGCGCCTACGCGCCGATGATCCCGGCGCTGACCCGCGTCTACCTGCTCAACTCCAAGCTGGTCGAGTCGCACAAGGGCGACGATGAAGGTCAGAAGTGGCTCGCCACCGCCGACGCCGGCTCCGGGCCCTACAAGCTGACCGGCTACACCGCCAACCAGGAGGCGAAGTTCACCCAGTACGCCAAGTACTGGGGCGGCTTCTCCGGTCAGGCCGAGGACGTGGTCTTCCGGTACCTGCCGCAGGCCGCGACGCAGAAGAGTTCGCTGCTGGCCGGTGACATCGACATCGCCATGGACATCGACCCCAACGACTGGAAGTCCTTCGAGGGCAACGGCGACTACAAGGTCGACAAGGCCGACACCAACGTCCAGCTCTACGTGTTCTTCAAAATGAAGGACTCGCCGGTGTCGAACAAGTCGCTGCGCGAGGCGATCGCCTCCTCCTACCAGTACGACCAGCACCTCAACTCGATCCTCAAGGGCGCGGGCAAGAAGGCGGTGGGCGTGCTGCCGTCCACCATGGCCTGCTCCGACGCCTCCGTCCCGCAGCCGACCTACGACGTCGCCAAGGCCCAGGAGTCGCTGAAGTCCGCGGGGCTCTCCGGCGCCACCCTCACGATGACCTACCTCAAGGCGACGGCCGAGATGGAGCAGGCCGCCACGCTGCTCCAGTCCGACCTGGCCAAGATCGGGGTCAAGCTGAAGCTCGAAGCGATCACCTACCCCGAGCACGTGCAGCGGCTGAAGAGCAACAAGACCACGCCCGACCTGGCCATGATCTACGCCTTCCCGCCCAACCCCGACCCGGACTCGATCCTCTACCAGCTCTTCGACTCCAAGTTCATCAACAACGGGCAGAACACCGGCGGCTACGACAACGCCAAGGTCGACTCGCTGGTCGAGAAGGCCCAGGCCGTCACCGACGAGACCGAGCGCTGCGGCCTCTACAAGGAGGCGCAGCAACTCATCGCCGCCGACGTCCCGTCGGTCAACATGTCCAACCCGCGGACCGTGACCGTCCTGCGCAAGGGCATCAGCGGCTACGCCTACCAGCCGTCGCACCACCAGACCGTCGACGTCTACGGCATCAAGGTCGGCTGACCGGCCCGTCCTGAACCGCGCCGGGCCCCCGTTCCCACCGGGGAGGCTCGCGGGGCCCGGCGCACACCATCCATGAGATCTCCAGCGAGGGGAGGCACGGCATGACGCGATTTCTGCTGAGACGGCTCATCACCAGCGTCGTCGTGCTGTTCGGCCTGGGCGTCGTCACGTTCCTGATGTCCCAGGTGCTGCCCGGCGACCCCGCGCGGGCGGCGGCCGGCCGCAACGCCACCGCCGAGCAGGTCGCCGCGGTGTCCGCGCGGCTCGGGCTCGACCAGCCGATCTGGGAGCAGTTCCCCCGATATCTCGGGAACCTCCTGCAGGGCGACCTCGGCACATCGGTGTTCACCCAGCGCCCGGTCCTGGACGACATCGCCGAGGCGCTGCCGTCATCGATCGAGCTCGTCCTCGCCGCGATGCTCATCAACGTGGTGATCGCGGTGCCGCTCGGCGTGTACGCCGCCTACCGCCGGGGCCGCGCCACCGACGTCGCGGCCCGGCTCATCGTGCTCTTCGGCGCCGGAGTACCGGTCTTCTGGCTGGGGCTGATGCTCCAGCTCGTGTTCGCGGACCGGCTCGGCATGCTGCCCCTGACCGGGCAACTCGGCTTCGGCCGCGAGGTGCCCGAGCTCACCGGCATGACCTCGCTGGACGCGCTGCTGAGCGGAGACATGGCCGCGTTCGGCGACGCGGTGGCACACCTGCTGCTGCCCGCCGTCACGCTGGCCGCCGCGTTCATCGCGGTCGTCGCCCGCACCGTCCGCTCCTCCATGATCAGCGTGCTGGACTCGGACTACATCACGCTCGCCCGCGCGACCGGGGCATCCGAGCGCCGGGTGGTGATCCGGCACGGCCTGCGCAACGCGCTCGTGCCGGTCAGCACCATCCTCGGCATGCAGCTCGGCTGGATGCTCGGCTCCACCGTGCTGGTCGAGTCGGTGTTCGGACGCAGAGGAATCGGCGCCTACGCGGTCAACGCCGTCCTGCAGAACGACCTGTACGCGGTGATCGGCAGCGTGCTCGTGATCGGAGTGGTCTTCGTGCTGGCCAACATCGTCGTCGACCTCGTCCAGCTCTGGCTCAACCCGCGCCTGCGGCAACCGGCGCGCGCACGTCCGGCGGCCGTCACCGCAGGGGAGCCGCTGGAGAAGGGCGCCATGGAAGGAGCGGCCCTGTGAAGACAGCCGTTGTCTCCATGACGAAACAGGGACCGGATGCCCCCGGAGGGGGACGCGGCGGGTCCATCCTGCGCCGCACGCGGCCTTCACGGACGGGACGCACGTCCATCGTGGACCGGGTCGCGCTGACGGTCGCGGCGGTGATGGTCCTCACCGCGTTCATCGGCCCGCTGCTCGCGCCGCACGACCCCTATGCGGTCGACCTCGGGCAAGCGCTCCGCGGCCCCTCGGGCGCGCACTGGTTCGGCACCGACGCCAACGGCCGCGACGTCTTCAGCCGCGTCCTGTACGGCGCGCGGGTGTCGCTGCTGGCGACGGTGGTCGTGATCGCCGTCGCCACGCTGATCGGCACCCTGATCGGCACGCTGGCCGCGCTCGGCGGGCGAATCGTGGACGAGATCCTCATGCGGATCTGCGACATCGGCCTGTCGCTGCCGGCGATCATCCTGGCGCTCGGGCTGGCCGCCGCGCTCGGCCCCGGCCTGCAGTCCGCGGTGATCGCGCTCTGCCTCACGTGGTGGCCCGGATACGCCCGCCTCGTCCGCACCCTGGTGCGCGACGTGCGGGACGCCGAATACGTCGAGGCGGCCCGCACGCTCGGCGTCTCCACACCGCGGCTCGTGTTCCGGCACGTCCTGCCCAACTCCCTCGACACCCTCTACGTGCAGACGACGCTGGACGTGTCGGCGGTCATGCTCGTCATCTCCGGCTTGTCGTTCGTCGGGGTCGGTGCCCAGGTTCCGTCCGCCGAATGGGGCGCGATGATCGCCGGAGCGGCCGGGAACCTCACCAACGGCTGGTGGGCCGTCGTCTTCCCCGGCCTCGCGATCATGCTGACCGCGGTCTCGTTCAACCTCGTGGGCGACTGGCTCCGCGTCCGCAACGATCCGACACTGCGCGGGAGGCAATCATGAAGCCGCTGCTGGAGGTGCGGGACCTGCGCGCGGGCTTCCCCGGACCGGACGGCCCCGTGGAGATCCTGCGCGGGGTGAACCTGGACATCGCGGCAGGGGAGAAGGTCGCGCTGGTCGGCGAGTCCGGTTCCGGGAAGTCGGTCACCGCGCGGGCCGTCCTGCGCCTGGACCGCGACGCCGACCTCGGCGGCCGTGTCACGCTGGACGGCACCGACCTGCTCACCCTGCCCGAACGTGCGATGCGCGATATCCGAGGCGCCCGGATCGGGCTGGTCTTCCAGGACCCCCTCGCCTCCCTCAACCCGGTGATGACGATCGGCTGGCAGATCATGCAGCCGCTCGTCATCCGTGGCGTCCGCAAGAAGGAGGCCCGGCGGCGCGGCATCGACCTGCTCGAGCGGCTCGGCGTCCGCGACGCCGGCCGCCGCTTCGACGACTACCCGCACCAGTTCTCCGGCGGCATGCGCCAGCGCGTCGTCATCGCCATCGCGGTGATCGCCGAGCCCGCGCTGCTCATCGCCGACGAACCGACGACCGCACTCGACGTGCGGGTACAGGCCCAGGTCCTGACCCTGCTGCGGGAACTGGCCGACGAACGCTCCATGTCCGTGCTGCTCATCACCCACGACCTCGGGATCGTGGCGGGCTTCGCCGACCGCGTCGTGGTCATGCGGCATGGCGCGCCCGTCGAGGAGGGCCAGGTCGACGCCATCTACGCCGAGCCGAAGCACCCCTACACGCGCGGGCTGCTGGCCTCGGTGCCGCGCATCGACGACGACCCGTCCCGCCGGCTGACGACCGTGGACGACGCCCTTGATGCGGACGTCCCGGTGGCCGGCGCCCTGGAAGGAGGCAGCCGATGACCGCCCTGAGCGTGCGGAATCTGGTGAAGAGCTTCGGCGGCCGTCCCGTGGTGAAGGACGTATCGTTCGATCTCGCTCCCGGCGAGGTGCTCGGACTCGTCGGCGAGTCGGGTTCCGGCAAGTCGACGGTGGCCCGCTGCGTCGCCCGGCTGACCCGGCCGGACTCCGGCCGGGTCATGCTCGGTGACCGCGACCTGCTCAGCGCGTCCCGGCGGGACCTGCGAACGCTCCGCCGGGACATCCAGATGGTCTTCCAGGACCCGTACTCCTCGCTCAATCCGCGGATGACCGCCGGGGAACTGGTCGAGGAGGGACTGCTCGTCCACGGGCTGGAGCCGGACCGCCGAGCCCGCGCCGCACGGGCGGCCGAGCTGCTGGAGACCGTCGGGCTGTCCGCCGCCGACGCCGGCCGGCATCCCCGCGGCTTCTCCGGCGGCCAGCGCCAGCGCATCGCGATCGCCCGTGCTCTCGCGGTCGAGCCCAAGGTGCTGATCTGCGATGAGGTCGTCTCCTCGCTCGACGTCTCCGTCCAGGCGCAGGTGCTCAACCTCTTCCGGGACCTGAGGGAGCGACTCGGTCTGTCGATCCTCTTCATCGCCCACGATCTCGCCGTCGTGCACTACCTGTGCGACCGCGTCGCGGTGCTGGACCAAGGCGTGCTGGTGGAGATCGGCACCCGCGAGGAGATCTACCGCCGCCCCCGGCATCCCTACACCCGCTCGCTGCTGGACGCCGTGCCCGTCCCGGACCCGGCCGCCGAACGGGCCCGCCAGACCACCCCATGACCCACGACCAGGAAGGCCCCATGGAAACCCTGCGGATGTTCGTCAACGGACAGGCCATGTCCGGCGGCTCGCTGAACGCGGCGCTGGAGGGCGCCGAGTTCCTCGGACCGGCCGAGACCGCGCCCCGCTACCGGTTCTACTCGGTGCGCGACGAGTTCCCCGGACTCCACCCGGTGTCGTCCGGCGGCCGCGTGGTGCCCGGCGAACTGTACGCCGTCACCTACGAGATCCTGCGCGAACACCTGCTGCCCGGAGAGCCGCCCGAACTGGAGCTCGGCGTGATCGAGCTCGCCGACGGCTCCGGGACGCTGTGCATGCATATGCGCGCCGAGTCCCTGGACCTGCCCGGAGTCGTGGACATCAGCGACGCCGGCGGCTGGCGCGCCCACCTGGCGGCGGTGTCCCGGTGACAGCCGACGTGGTGGTCCGGGGCGGCACCCTGGTCGAGGCGGGCTGGTCGGGCCTCGCCGACGTCGTCATCACCGGCGGCCGCGTCACCGCGCTCGCCGCCCCGGGGACGGCGCCCACCGCCGCGTCCGTCATCGACGCGACCGGGCACCTCGTCATGCCCGGCGGCGTCGACCCGCACTGCCACGTCGGCTTCACCTCCGGCGACTTCACCTCACTGGACGATTACCGCCAGTGCACCACCGCCGCCGTGCACGGCGGCACCACCACGATCGTGGACTTCGCGATCCCGCGCCCCGGCGAGAACCCGGCCGACGTCGCCTATGCCCAGCGCGCCAAAGCCGGCGAGGGACTGTGCGACAGCGCACTGCACGCCTGCGTCGTCGAGTGGGACGACACGGTTCCCGATCAGCTCGCCTCGCTCGTCGGGGACGGGATCGCCACGGTCAAGATGTTCACCACCTACCGCGGCGAGACCATGGCTGACGAGGACACCGTCCTGCGGACCATGAAGACCCTCGCCGCGCTCGGCGGCATGGTCGTCATCCACTGCGAAGCCGACCACATCATCGGCGACGCCCAGCAGCGCTGCGCCGACGCGGGCCGGATCGGCGCGTCCCACATGGCCGACACCCGCCCGGGCCTCGCCGAGACCGCCTCGGTCGCGGAGATCCTCGCGATCGCCGAGTCGGTGGACGCGCCCGTCTACTTCGTGCACCAGTCCACCGCCGAGGCCGTCGAACTCGTCGCCGCCGCCCGCCGCCGCGGTGTCCGCGCCTACAGCGAGGCCGTCGCGCACCACCTCGTCCTGGACGACTCCGCCTACGGGGGTGAGCGTCCCGAACGTTTCGTGTGCTGCCCACCGCTGCGTCCCGCCGACCAGGTGCAGGCTCTCGGACGCCACCTGTTCACCGGCGAGGTCACCACCATCGGCAGCGACCACTGCTGCTACGACACGGCACAGAAGGAGTCGCGCAGCGGAGACGTCCGCGCTATGCCCAACGGCCTGCCCGGAGTCGAGACCCGACTCCCGGTGATCTTCTCGGAGTACGTCGTCCGCCGCGGACTGCCGGTGACGCGCTTCGTCGAGCTCACCGCCGCGAACCCCGCACGCACGAACGGCCTCTACCCCCGCAAGGGCACCCTCCTGCCAGGCGCGGACGCGGACGTCGCCATCTGGGACCCGACCGCCGAATGGCAGGTCACCACAGGCGACCTGCACATGGCCACCGACTACACGCCGTACGAGGGCATGACCATCACGGGCCGCCCGAGAACAGTCCTGGTTGGCGGCCGAGTCGTTGTCGACGATGGCGTCCTTGTGGACCCCGCGCCCCGTGGCCGCCACCTCAAGGCCGCCCCGGTCACGGCTTAGCGCAGCGACGCTGGAGGCGGTCGGGTTCGCCAACGAACGGCTAACAAACGATCAAGAGGCCGGTCCTCCGTGATGGAGAAACGGCCTCTGAGCTGGTACTTCTTGTCGGGACGGCGGGATTTGAACCCACGACCCCTTGACCCCCAGGCACAGAAGACCAGTCGATCAAGGTCGAGGGGAGTCGATCGGGGATCCTCTCACCTGCGAAAACGCCGTAGGGGAGTCGCGTTGGGTCCGGGGGAGTCCACCTACGGTGGCTCCCCAATTGGCTCCCCCTGCGGCTCCCCGCAAGGTCGGAGGCGCTCAACGACGAACAAGATCATATGCGGCGGCGGAGGCCGCTGCAGCGTCAGTCGCCCTTGGTTCGTGTCGATGGAGTGGACTGCCGGATAAGGCCGCCTCTCACCTGGATGAACCCGGATGCGGGCGGTCGGATCCCAACAGTTAGACACCCTGCGGATTAAAAGTCCGAAATTGTCGTGTCGGAACAGGTTCGGCAGTGTCATTGCATGTCGAATCGCCCGCGTCCCGCCCGATTTCTCTGCCGTCCAATGTCACTGCATGCCGATTCGTTTCAGAACCGCCGAACCGACAACGAGCCGCCATGGGCTGTTGGTAATCGGTGGCTTGCTCGGCGGCGGCCTCGCCCGACCTGTACGGACGGAGTTTTCAGCAAAGTGCAGTAGGAACTTTCGATAGTCGAGCACATCGAGGTGTCGGTGGGCAATCGCGGAGCGGATCTGAAGACCCTTGGACCGGGGATGTACCCGCGTGCGGGAGTTGACCGGGTGGCAGTTGGCGTTAGCGTCATGTCCACTGCGGCTGCTAGGAATAATGTTGACCAGGCATGGGCTTGGAGGGCGCCCTGCTTGACTTGCCGGAGGCCCCCAGGCGCTAGGGGAACATGGCGTAGAGTTGAAAGGGTGGATTGTGATCGAAGCGAGTATCTTTCCGAGCGAAGACGAGCCTTTGGGGTGGGTAATAGTCATTGCCCTGGCTGCCCTTTCTCTTCTAGGGTTTATGCTGCATGCTTGCATAACGAAGAAGTGGCGCACTCATACCTTCTTGGATGCATTCTTCGATCGCCGAAGGGTCGGCATGGTAGAAGCTTATTTTGGCAGCCAAGGATCGAAGTTTGAGCGCTCGACCATCCTTGTGCAATTTTTGGTCGGCTCAGCTTTCGGCTTGTGGGCAATTGGTGCCCTATTGATCAAAGTCGCTGACCGGTTTGGTTACTTGCTCAATTGGCTAGGAGTTGCATTGTGGGTCGCTGGTGTGATCACATTTCTTGTGGCTCAAAAGCGTGCAAGGTTTGGGCAGCCCGAACGCGTCAAGCCAAAATGGCTACGTGAAGAAGAGATGAAAAGGGAGAGAGGGGCGACCGCGCCAGAATAACGTTAGTTGAGCTGGAGCCTGTGGTGTGGGGTGGAATCGCTCCAGCCGCTTCCACCCCACACCGCCTCCCGGGATCGCTGCGCTTGCCACAAGATGCGCGTTCAGTGCGCCTTGGCATTGCGAGGTGGCTCTGGATGCTCAGGGTGGTTGTGGTTGCTGAAAGTACGTCCGTGCGGGTGAGAGCCCTAGTGTGCGGCGGGTAGCGGTGTAGGGCTGGGAACTGTCGCGGACGGGGCCACGACAGTGCCCTCGCCTCGGGATGATGGGCGGTTGTGCTGTTGCGACTGGCTTACTTGACCGTGGCGAACGCGTTCGCGGTGCTGCGTCTGCTTGCGATGACCGATCGGGAGAAGGACGCCGAGATCTTGGTGCTGCGGCATCAGATCACGGTGCTGGAGCGCCGGCTGGGCGGGGCGAGGGTGCGGTTCGCCGGTCCGGATCGATTGCCGCTGGCGGCGCTGCTGCACCGGTTGCCTCGTGGTGTACTGCGCCGTATGCGGCTGCTCGTGCGGCTGGACACAGTGTGCTGCGCTGGCACCGGGAGCTGATCGCGGGTCGGCACGCAGCTTGCTCCAGACCTAATTAGTCGTTCGATGACCCGACGGCGCCCGGGAGCCTGGGCGCCGAGGCTATCCGATGGTGTTCTCGGTGCAGGAGAGCCAGGCCTGGTAGGTGGGGTTGTCGGTGGCGGCTTCGAGGTAGACGGTGCGGGCGGCGGCGGCCAGCTCGGCGGCGCGGTCGGCGAGGGGACCGCCGTCGCGCCAGGCGAGGAGGTGCCGCATGATCAGCGGAGATCCGGCCAGGGGGCGGACCGCGAGGTCTGGATCCTCCCTGAGCGTCGCCTGGCAGGGGACGACGGCGCCGCTCTTGCGGACCAGGGTGCGGATCATCTCGCGGTCGCTGGTCGTGTGCAGGACGCGGGGGGTGAAGCCCTCCTCCTGGCAGGTGGAGTAGAAGACCTCCGGCCAGCCGGAGCCGTCGGGCGGGGAGACCAGCCAGTCCGCGTCGGCGAGGTCGGCCAGGGCGACCTCCTTCGCGGCGGCCAGCGGGTGGGTTTCCGGCAGCGCGATGAAGATGGGTTCGGTGGTGATCACCATGGTGCTGACCGAGGGGACGGCGGGCAGCTCGTTCCCCGGGTAGTCGATGAGGGTGGCGAGGTCCAGGCGGCGCGAGGCCAGCAGGTCGAGCAGCAGGCGGGGGGAGTACTCGGTGTGCACGGTGACCCGCATGCCGGGGATCTCGAAGAGCTCGCGCAGCAGGCCGTTGAGGACGGTGTTGGCGTAGCCGCCGATGCGCACTTGGGCGGTGTCGGGCTCGGCGGCGGTGCCGAGCAGCAGCTCGTCCACGGTGACCAGGGCCGAGCGGGCGCGGCTCAGCACGAACAGGCCGAACGGGGTGGGGCTGACGCCCAGCCGGTCGCGCCGGAAGACCTGGCCGCCCAGGGCGGCCTCGATCCGCTGGAGCTGGGCGGTGAGGGCGGGCTGGGAGACGCCGACCACCGTGGCGGCCCGGCTCAGGCTCCCGGCGTCGGCGATCGCGCACAACGCGCGCAGATGGCGTAGCTCAAGCTGCACAGCGACCTACTTTCACCCCATAACGCTCCGAATATAGACGATCGGGATTGGCCGTGTGATCTGCCGACTCGGGATGATGGCCAGGTGATATATCGGCACTCCGGGCTCGTCTTCACCGAGCACACCCTCACCGTCCCGCTCGACCACGCCGACCCGGGCGGACGGCGGATCGAGCTGTTCGCCAGGGAGGTGACCGCGGCGGACCCGCCCGCGGCGGACCTGCCCTTCCTGCTGTACCTGGAGGGAGGCCCCGGGCACTCCGCCCCGCGCCACCTGCCGGCCTGGCTGCGGCGGGCGACCCGCGAGTACCGGGTGGTGCTGATGGACCAGCGCGGAACCGGCCGCAGCACCCCGGCCACCCGGCAGACCCTCGCCGGGCTGGACGACCCGGCCGGGCACCTCCGCCATTTCCGGGCCGACGCCATCGTCGCCGACGCCGAACTGCTGCGCGCCCACCTCGCCGGGGACCGGCCCTGGACGGTGCTCGGGCAGAGCTTCGGCGGCTTCTGCGCGGTCGCCTACCTGTCCCGGGCGCCCGAAGGGCTGCGCGAGGTGCTGATCACCGGCGGGCTGCCGCCGCTGGAGGCATCGGCCGAGGACGTCTACCGGGCCGCCTACCCCCGCGTCCTGGCGCACAACGAGCGCTACGCCGAGCGCTATCCAGATGACGCGCCGGCCGCCCGGCGGGTGGTGGACGCGCTGTGCGGGCGGGACGTCCGGCTGCCGGGCGGGGACCGGCTCACCCCGCGGCGCTTCCAGACGCTCGGCATCCACTTCGGCGCGGAGAGCCGGTTCGACGCGCTGCACCATCTGCTGGCGGAGGCGTTCGTCGACGGGCCCGGCGGCAGGGAGCTGTCGGACGCCTTCCTGCGCGGGGTGGACGCCGCCGTCTCCTTCGCCACGCAGCCGCTCTACGCGCTGATGCACGAGTCGGTCTACTGCCAGGGCCGGGCGTCCGGCTGGGCGGCCCACCGCGTCCGGGCCGAGTTCCCCGAGTTCGACTTGGACGGGGACGGGCCCGTCCGCTTCACCGGGGAGATGATCTATCCCTGGCTGTTCGACGAGGACCCGGCGCTGATCCCGCTGGCCGGCTGCGCGCGGGAGCTGGCGTCCCGGACGGACTGGCCCGCGCTGTACGACGCGGACCGGCTGGCCGGCAACACCGTGCCGGTGGCGGCCCTCATCTGCTACGACGACATGTACGTCGACCGTGAGATGTCGCTGGCGACCGCGGCCGCGATCCGGGGGCTGCGTCCCTGGATCACCAACGAGCACGCCCACGACGCTCTCGGCATCCGCGAGACCGTCTTCGAGCGGCTGCTCACACTGGTTCGGCGCTGAGGTCCGCCGCGGACTCCGCGGACGTCTCGGGATAGTGGCAGGCCACCGGATGCGGGCCGCCGGTGAGGACGGGCTCCTCGCTCGCGCACCGCTCGGTGGCCTTCCAGCAGCGGGTGCGGAACCGGCAGCCGGACGGCGGGTCCGCCGGGCTGGGCAGGTCCCCGGTGAGCCGGATCCGCTCCCGTCCGGCCGTCCCGGTGGGGTCGGGGGCCGCCGACAGCAGCGCCTTGGTGTACGGGTGGGCGGGGGCGGAGTAGAGCGTCTCCCGGTCCGCGACCTCCACGACCTTCCCCAGGTACATCACGGCGACGCGGTGGCAGAAGTACCGGACGACGGCCAGGTCGTGCGCGATGAACAGGAACGACACCCCGAGCTCGGCCTGCAGCCGCCGCAGCAGGTTGATCACCTGCGCCTGCACCGAGACGTCCAGCGCGGACACCGGCTCGTCGGCGATGATCAGCTTCGGCTCGGTGACCAGGGCGCGGGCGATGCCGATCCGCTGCCGCTGCCCGCCGGAGAACTCGTGCGGGAACCGGTTGTAGTGTTCGGGACCGAGCCCGACCAGCTCCAGCAGCTCCCGGACGCGGGCGCGGCGCCCGCCGGGCGGCTCGATCCCGTTGACCTCCATCGGCCCCTCGATGATGGCGCCGACGGTGTGCCGGGGGTTGAGTGAGGAGTACGGGTCCTGGAAGACCATCTGGATCTCGGGGCGGATCGCCCGGAACTCCCGCCGCCCCATCCGGGCCACGTCCTCGCCGCGGTAGACGACCCGGCCCGCGGTGGGCCGCTCCAGCCCCGCCACGATCTTGGCGGTGGTGGACTTCCCGCAGCCCGACTCGCCGACGAGGCCGAGGCTCTGCCCCGCGGGGACCTCGAACCCGATGCCGTCCACCGCCCGGACCGGGCTCGCGCGCCCGAAGAGGCGGGACCCGCCGGACGGGTAGTGCTTGGTGAGGCCCTCCACCTGCAGCAACGGGGTCATCGGTCCTTCTCCGTGGTGAAGCGCGGGTGGGGGATGTGGCAGGCCGAGCCGCGGCCTCCCTCGGTGAGCAGCGGCGGGAGGACGGTCCGGCACAGGTCGCCCTCGACCAGGCCGGTGTAGTGGCAGCGGGGCTCGAAGGGGCAGCCGGACGGGGGTCCGAGCAGGCTGGGCGGCACTCCCTCGACGGCGGTCAGCTCCGCGTGGACGTCGCCCGTGAGCCGCGGGGTGGACGCGAGGAGGCCGCGCGTGTAGGGGTGCCGGGGCTCGTCGAGCACGTCCCGTACCGGCCCGTTCTCCACGCAGCGCCCCGCGTACATCACCAGGATGTCCTGGGCGGCCTCGGCGACGACGCCGAGGTCGTGGGTGACGAGGATGATCGCGGTCCCGTACTCGTCCCGGATGGAGGCGAGCAGGTCGAGGATCTGGGCCTGCACGGTGACGTCCAGCGCGGTGGTCGGCTCGTCGGCGATGAGGAGGTCGGGCTCGCAGACCAGGGCCATCGCGATCATGGCGCGCTGCCGCATGCCGCCGGAGAACTCGTGCGGGTGGCTGCGGGCCCGCGCGGCGGCCTGCGGGATGCCCACCCGGTCCAGCGCCTCGACGGCCCGCTTCGCGGCCGCGCGGCGGCTCGCGCCCCGGTGCCGGCGGTAGCTCTCGGCGATCTGGGCGCCGACGTTGTGGTACGGGGACAGCGCCGTCAGTGGATCCTGGAAGATCATCGCGATCCGGTCGCCCCGGACGCGGGTCAGCTCCCGCTCGGAGGCCCCGGTCAGCTCCGTGCCGTCGAAGCGGATCGAGCCCGTCACCTCGGTGCGGCGCCGGTCGTGCAGGCCGAGCACCGCCAGGTTGGCCACCGACTTCCCGGACCCGGACTCCCCGACGATCGCGAGCGTGCGCCCGGTCTCCAGGTCGAACGACAGCCCGTTGACCGCGTGCACCGTCCCGTCGTCGACGGAGAAGCGCACCCGCAGGTCGCGGACGGACAGCAGCGGGTTCATGACGTCCTCACCCTGGGGTCGATCAGCGCGTAGCAGGCGTCCACGACGATGTTCGCGACGATCATCGCGGTGGCGGCCACCAGCGTCACGCCCATCAGCATCGGCAGGTCGGCGTTGGTCACCGAGTCGACGGCGAGCTTGCCGATCCCCGGCAGGTTGAACACGGTCTCGGTGATGACCGCGCCGCTCAGCAGCACCGCGGCGTCGATGCCGAAGAGCGTGATGACCGGTGCGGCGGTGCCGCGCGCCGCGTACTTGAAGAAGACGGTCCGCCCCGGCATGCCCTTGGCCCGCGCCGTGCGGACGAAGTCCTCGCCGAGCGTCTCGACCATGGTGGAACGGGTGAACCGGGTGTAGGTCGCGGTGAAGATGATCGACAGGATGATCCAGGGCAGCAGCAGCCCGCCGAACCAGGCGGCCAGGTCGTCCAGAGGACTCGTCCAGCCGGGGCGGGACATCAGCTGCGACTGGTCGACCAGCAGATAGAGCGCGATGACGCCCACGAAGTAGACCTGCATCGCCGACCCGGCGAGGGAGAACGAGGTGGCGCCCTTGTCCACCCAGGTGCCGCGGAAGCGCGCGGCCAGCAGGCCGGCGCCGCCGCCGACCACCAGGAAGATGACCGAGCTGCCGGCCGCCAGCGAGAGGGTGACCGGGAAGCGCTCGAACAGCACGTCCAGGACGGGGCGCTGGGTGATGTAGGAGTAGCCCAGGCAGGGCGCGGCGCAGTGCACGTCGCCGATGTCGCGCCCGGCCACCAGCCCGCTCAGGTACTGCCAGAGCTGGGTGAGCAGCGCCTCGTCGAGCCCGAGGTTGCGGCGGGCCGCCGCCAGCATCTCGGGAGTGCAGATCTTGCCGCAGAACAGCCGGGCGGGATCGCGCGGCAGGGCGTAGAAGAGCCCGAACGTGACGACGATGATCGTCACGAGGATCAGCACCCCGCTGCTGATCCGCCGGGCGAGGAAAGCGAACATGAACACTTCTTCGCGGTAGGGCCTGGCGGCCGGGAGGGGCGGCCGGAGCGGCCGGGACGCCGTCGGCCCGGCCGCTCCGGCGTGCGGTCAGCTCTTCAGGAAGAGGGTGGCCAGCGAGGTCTGGCCGAAGATGTCGATGGCCGCGCCGCCCACGCCGGAGCCGTGCAGCCGGTTGCTGCGCTCGTAGAGGTAGGGGACGACGGCGGCCTTCTCCATGATCTTCTTGTCCAGTGCCGCCCACTGCTTGTTCTGCTCGACCAGGTTCGGCATCTTGCCGATCCGGTCGATCTCGGCGTTGATCTCCGGGTCGTCCAGCCGCGCGTAGTTGTAGGTGCCGTCGGCGATGGTCCGCCCGTCGAAGATCGCCGGGATCACGCCGGAGCCGCCCGGCCAGTCGGCGGCCCAGCCGGCGAGGTACAGATCGAGGCCGTTGTCCTTCTTGTTGAGCTGGTCGTACCAGGTCTCCGCGCTGATGGGCTTGCGGACGACCTTGAAGTCGGCCTTCTCCAGCGCCTGGGTGATCACGACGGCCGAGCGCTCGTTGGTCTCGGTCTGCTGGTAGGCGAAGACGATGGTGGGCGTCTTGCCGTTCAGCAGCTTCTTGGCGGCCTCGGGGTCCCCGGTGGCCGGCACCTTGTACAGGTCGAAGGGGTCCTGGCCCTGCACGGTCGGGCTGAGGATGGTGGTGGCGAGGTCGCCGGCGAGCGGGCCGCCCGCGACCTGGCGCACCTGCTGCTTGGGGAACGCCGTGATGAGCGCCTTGCGGACGTTCAGGTCCGTCACCCGCGAGGTGTTGATCGCGTAGAAGTACGAGTAGGGGTTGAGCGCGGACAGCATCCGGGCCTTCAGGTCGGCCTGGCCCATGACCTGCTGGGCGAACTGGCTGGGGATGCCGGTGTTGAGGGTGACGGCGTTCTTGTCGTCCCCGTTGTCGCTGATGAGGCGCTGGGCGATCTGCGTCGCCTCGCTGCCGTAGGCGAACTCGTACCGTTCGGGGTAGGCGGTGCGGATCGGGTCGGTGGCCGGATCCCACTGCTCGTTGCGGACCAGCGTGAGCTTGGTGTCGTCGTGCTTCTCGATCTTGTAGGGGCCGGTAGCGGACGGCTTGTTGTCGTAGGACTTGCCGTCCCGCGACTTCTGCACCGGTGAGCTGTAGGGCATCGCGACGGCGAACGGGAAGTCCGCGTGCGCCTCCCTGAGGTGGAAGACGACCGTCCTGTCGTCGGGCGTCTCCACGACGTCGTCGGGCAGCGACTCGCCCTTGCCCGGGCCCTCGTACGCCTTGGCGTAGTCACTGCCCGACAGCCACTGCGGGATCCACTTGGGGCCGAGCACCTTGCCGGAGTCGTAGGTGCGTTCCACTCCGTACTTGACGTCCTCGGACGTCACCGGGGTGCCGTCGTCGAACTTCACGCCCTCCTTCAGGGTGAACTTCCAGGTCTTGCCGCCGTCGCTGGTGCTGCCGGGGTCGGTCGCCAGGTCGCCGACGAGCGTCCACTGGCCGTTGACCTTCCGGTAGGAGGTCAGCTGCCGGGTGAACAGCATGGACGTGGCCTGTGCGGTGGAGGTGTAGACCTCGGCCGGGTCCAGGTGGGGGATGGCCGACTGCTCCAGGACGAAGGCGGTGCCGCCCTGGCGGGCGCCCTCCGGTGCGGTGGCGGGGCCGGTCGAGGCGGCCCCGTCGCCGACCACGACGCTGAACTTCTCGGCCTTCTTCGTGTTCTCGCCGGACTTCCCGCCGGAGCCGCCGCAGGCGGCCGAGGCGACCAACGTCGCGGTGAGCGCGACGGCGAGCGAGGTTCGTTTCATCGGGTTCCTTCGCAGGGGGTGAGGGGGAGGTCAGCGGGCGGCCTTGGGGTCGAGTGCGTCCCGGGCGGAGTCGCCGAGGAGGTTGAAGGCGACGACGAAGACCAACATCGCGATGCTCGGGATGAGCATGTAGGCGATGTCGGCGGAGTAGACCTGGGCGCCGCGGTGGATCATGCGTCCCAGGTCCGGGGTGGGCTCGATGATCCCGACGCCCAGGAACGACAGCGCGGCCTCGATGGTCACGTAGGCGGGGACGTCGAGGGTGGCGATGACGAGGATCGGGGTCCACAGGTTGGGCAGCAGTTCGCGGCGGATGATCCGCCAGTGGCCGGCGCCGCCGACCTTGGCCGCGGCGACGAACTCGCGCTCCCGCAGGGACAGCACCTGGGCGCGCAGCAGCCGCGCGTTGCGGGTCCAGCCGAAGAAGGACAGGACGAGGATGATCGACCCGACCCGGACCGCGGTGGGCACCTCCTCGTCCCCGCTGATCAGCAGCGCGGTTAGCACCGGCATGAAGGTGATGAAGAACAGCGTGCCGGGGAAGGCGAGCAGCACGTCGATGACCCGTCCGGCCAGGAAGTCGGCGACCCCGCCGAAGTACCCGGCGGCGACGCCGATCAGCGTGCCGATCACGCTGATGATGAGGACGACGGCGAGGGCGATGAGCAGCGACGTGCGGATGCCGTAGAGCAGCTGGGTGAGCACATCGCGGCCGAGGCCGGGCTCCAGGCCCAGCCAGAACTCGCCGGACGCGCCGCCCATCGGGCCGACCGGGAACCCGTACGGGTCGAGGAGTTCGGGACGGTCCTGACCGTAGGTCTGGTAGGGGTCCTTGCCGTACAGCAGCGAGAAGAGCGGCGCGCACACGCCGGCGGCGAAGAATGCCAGGACGATGACTCCGGAGACGACGCCGGCGCGGTCGCGGCGGAACCGGAGCCAGGCCGACCGCCACGGAGACCGGGCGTGGTCGGCGCCGTCCGCGGCTCGGCGGATCCGGATCGTCGGCATCGGGTCTTCCTTCCCAGTGATGAATTCCGCGCATCGTCACACGTGCGGGAACAGGGCAAGTACTCCCAGTTGGTCATCACCACGGAGTTATGGCCGCCGGGGGAACGGCGGGCAGACGATCGAGGGGGGACCGCCCGCCCGCCACTTGGGGATGGTCAGTGCCCGGCGCGGGCGACCCGCCAGGTGACCGTCTCGGTGAGGTCACCGCTCTTGTAGGCCGCGTTGCGGACCCAGCGGGTCGGGTCGCTGACCACGACCTTGACCGTGCCGCCGTTGCCCTGGCCGATCACCTTGACGCTCGTCCGGCCGCGCCACGGCTTGTGCTCGCGCCCGTCGATGTACCACTTGACCGACAGGCCCTCGATGCCGACGGTGTCGACTGACAGCGTGCTCTTGCGCGCGACAGGCCTGGCATTCGGCGTGTGCGCGTCGATCAGCCCGGACGCGGCGTAGAAGGACTGGATCATCTTCTCCCGGCTGGGCAGGTTGAACTCGCGCCGCAGGTTGCGCATCATCGAGTTGTCGCTGGGCCGGTAGATGCCGTTCTCGGTGTAGTAGGCGCCCTCGAAGGTGCCGGTGATGCCGCCGTCGGGGGACGGCTCGCCCAGCCAGTACCACCACTTGGTCTTCTCGGCCCTCATCGTGGCGGCCGGCTTGATGGAGACGTTCGCCTCGACGGGCTCGCCCTCGTCCCACGTGCTGCCGTCGCCGGGGTTGGACCAGTAGGGGTACTCGTCGGCCAGGTCGCCGAGGGAGTGCCCCAGCTCGTGCGGCAGGATCTCGGGGCCGAGCTCGTTCCCGCCGCTGAAGGTGACCATCTCGTCGTCGGTGTAGCCGGCGCCGCCGTACATCTCGCTGTTGACGACCACGCCGATCTGGTCGGCCCCGGGGGCGAGCGCCGCGTACTGCTTGACGGTGTCCACGTCGGCGCACACCAGGCGCTCCAGCCCCTCGCACCAGAAGCCCGCGCCCAGCGGGGTGTTCTTGACGACGTCCGCGGACGGGTCGCCGCTGACGCCGGAGACGGGCGAGACGATCCCGACCTCCCAGACGTTGAACAGCTCGCGGTAGCTGCGGAACGGCTCGCGGGCGGCGAGCACCTCCCAGCTCCGCCGGATGTGCTCGGCCGCCAGATCCTGCTCGCCGGCGGTGTAGCCGTCGCCGAGGAAGACCAGGTCGATCCGGTTCTCGCTGGGCCCGTTGACCTCGATCGGGGTGACCGTGGCGGGCGCCAGGGCGCGGGTCTTGGGGGTGGGCTGGTCGGGGGAGGCCGCGGTACGGCCGATGGAGCCGTCGGGGGAGAAGACCTCGACGGGCACCTTTCCCGGTCCCGCGGCGGGCGAAGGATCGGCGCTGGCCGGCGGGGCGGCGAGGGCCGAGCCGGCGGCGAGGGCCGCGGCGGCGAGCGCGGTGCCCGTGAGCCTTGTTGAGCGGCGCACTTTTTCTTTCCTTCCTCGGAAAAGAACTTTGTGCACCTCAGCGTTGGTGACGCGGATAACGCAACGGTTAACAACGGCGTCCGACTTTTTTCGGCAACTCGCTGATCTCGATGTTTCCCCAGGTCACTGCCCATATAATGGGGGAGTTATTGGAAATTGGGATGCCCTCGAACGTCGCATTCGAGGGCATCACGCGGCAGTCCACCGGTGCCGGAGGCTGACACCCGGCTACGGGCTCAAGGGCGGATGGAGACGTTTATCGTCCGCCCGCGGCCGCGGGCGGAGCCGCCACCCCCGTGGTCGCCGCCGTTGGTGACGGTAGCGGCCCTGCTACGTGCAGACCTGGATCGGGGGCACCGACGGTGCCACCGCCCTGGCCCGCATGGACACCGACCACACCACGCGGTTCGGCCGCGATCTGGGGAAGATCCTCGCCGTACTGCAACGCATCAAAGGTCCCCTGTTCACCGAGGACTGCGCCGGGCACCCTCAGTTACCCGTCCTGACAGACCGTATGCACGACCAGGCTGCAGTGGCTGGTCACCGATGCGGCAGCGTCGAACTCGGCGGCGCTGCTGGCGAGGGCGGCGGCGCGGCGGCCGCGGCCGTGGTGTGGACGGCCGCCCGTGTCGAGCAGCGGGAAAGGACCAGGGAACGTCCTTCGGTGGCGGTGGGGACGGCCGAGCAGACCGCCGCAGTCCTGCACGCCATCTGTGGCTCGCGCTACGGGGGCTGCGGCGCGGCGAGGCGGCTCGGCTGTGGTGCCGTGCCGTACATGCTGTATCTCGCGCGAGGACGTGACCAGCACAGACCTGCCTGCCCGGTTCTCCCGGACAGTGACCGGGCCGGCCAGACAGCACGGAAACAGATCCTTTGGGGCGGCGCGAGGGGCAAGCCGACCGTCAGCGAGGACCTTCATTGCCATGATCGGAGAGTGGGCAGCGCAAGGTAACTCGTCGTAGGGTCTCCCCACCGATCGCGCCTCGCATGGACGAGCGGGAACTATTGCCGCAAAGCGGTCGAAACTGCCCGAGAGTGACGCTGGGTGGCGCGCTTCCCGCAGGAGTAGTGGCTGCTCAGCGGGTACGCCTCCAGCATGAGTACACCCGCGACCGGACGGGACGGGGCCGCGCCCGACCGCGGTTTCACAGGTGAACTGCGCGACGCGGTGACGCTGCGCCGCTTGATTCTGGTCGTGGGTGTGCTGGTCCTGCAACTGGCGTTCATCCTGTCCTACAACGGCGCGTTCCACTCGCCGACCCCGCACCGCATCCCGGTCGCGGTCGTCGCGCCCGCGCAGGCGGCGGGCACCGTCGCCGCGCAGCTGAACGCGCTGGAGGGCGGGCCGTTCCAGGCCCCCACGACCCCGAGCGAGCAGCGCGCCCGGCGGCTGATCCTGGACCGGACGGTCGACGCGGCGATCATCGTCAACGCCGGCGGCACCGACACGCTGCTGGTGGCGTCCGCGAGCGGCCCCGCCGTCTTCAGCACGACCCAGCAGATCGCGGCCGGGATCGAATAGTCCCACGTTGGGCGTGGCGTTGTCGACCAGCGCCTTGGTGACCTGGGTGGGGCTGGCGGACGGGTTGGACGACAGGTACAGCGCGGCGGCGCCCGTGACGTGCGGAGTGGCCATCGAGGTGCCGGTCATGTTCGCCGTTCCACCGGTCCTGGAGGTGGAGGTGACGTTCACGGCCGGGCCGAGGATGTCCACGCACCTGCCGTAGTTGCTTCCCGAGTACCTGTCGTCGTATCTGTCGGTGCCACCGACCGTGATGGCCGATGGGGCACTGGCCGGACTGTGCCGGCAAGCATCGTCGGCCTCGTTGCCGGCCGCGACAGACATGGTGATGCCGGCCGCCACGGCCCGCTCCACCGCGTCATTGGCTGCGGTGTTGGTGGAGCCGCCGATGCTGATGTTGGCGACGGCGGGCTTGGCCGCGTTCTCGCCACTGATCCCGCACCCCCTCGCCGGCTCCGATCGGAGCCACGCGAATGACCGGCCCGCCACCGAAGGATCTCGGTGGCGGGCCACCCACGTCACCGGCTCCGTGGTTCGGCGCGGGCCAGATTCTGGTCCAGCATGGTATGCCGAAGAGGAAGACCAGGTGGTGGCGGGGGGAACGCCGGATGTCCAGGGTCCTTGCTGGAATCGGCAATGTGCGGCCGGTCCCAGCAAGGACCCACAGCGAGCGGTCACTGCGCCGATTGATCAGAGCTGTGAACGTGTTCCGCCGTTGGCGGACGTCGTTGGGGTATTACGTCGGGCAGTAGTCGGGTCAGGGACACGGGCGGCAGTAGGCGGCGGCATCATTCGCCACGTCATCGCTACCGACAGTTTCCGGGTCCGCCGAGGGCGAAGGAGGTCCTGGAGACGGACCCGGAGTTGTACAGGGAAGGGTCGGTGGAGGAGACGCTGAACCCGGGCTGGGCGCTTGCGCCGGTCAGGCGGTAGTTTCTGATCGACGCGGCTCCGGACTGAGAGCCCCAGGTGCCATTGCCCATGCCGATGCAGGCCGAGCCGCTTCGGGAGGCGACCTCGCCGAACGCCTGGACACGGTTGTACCGGGTGAAGCCGTTATTCCACAGCGAGCCGGGGAAGTAGCCGATGTTCGTTCCGTTGAACGACACCCACCAGTCGCCAGCGGAGTTCTGGATGCCGACGGTGATCGACTGGCCGGCTTGGAGCGCCATACCGGCGCGGCTGCTGCTTCCGGAAGACCGCCAGCCGCATCCGTTGTAGCAGCTGGTCTGGCCGTTCACCCAGTGGTAGACGAACAGGTGCGGTCTGGAGTCACCGAAGGTGGCCGGGTCGACCATCCAGCCGACCTCGACGTTGTTGCTGTTGGAACCCTGGATGGCGAGTTCCATGAGCGAGTGCTCGCTCGGACCGCCCGACAGCCGAGGCTGGCCGACGGTCATCGTCACCTGAGCGCCGGTGCCGCTGACGCTCTGCGAGCCACTGACGTAGTTGAAGCAGGCGCCGTAGTAGCAGATCGCCGCGGCGGCCGGGCTCGCCATGAAGGCTGCGGACGCGGCGGTCATGAGTGCGACGAGCAGCCCCACCAGGGGAACTCTCCGCGAGGGCACCTTGATGCTGGTACTGACCTTCTTCGTTTACTCTCCCTTACGAATCCCCGATGTGGCGACATAAAGGGCAGTGAGTTGTGAGGTTTGTCCTCCGCTCTGTAACGGGGCGGGTGGCGGGTTTAGTGTGATCCAGCACGCTGTGCCCGGTGTAATCCCAAGTGGCCATAAGTCCCGAATAATGGTTCCGGGTCGTAATCGGCTCCGGAGATCTTCGAGAGGATCTCGACCCGGTAGACGTTGAAGTGGCTGCGGTAGGACTTGTGCGATCCGCTGCTCCACAGCACGTTCAGGTGCCTATCGACGTTGCGCCGGAACGTCACCACGTCGGCCGCGGTGCAGCCGTCGCCGAGGATCACCACGTTGAACCGCTCGGCGGGATCCCCGGTGATCTAGACGGGTGCCACCGTGGCCGAGTCCGTGGCCGGATCTCGTCGGTGTGCGCGGGGCCCGTCAGAAGGCCGCCAGGACGAAGGCCGGGGCGAATACGGATGCGGTGCGTTCTAGCACGGATGACCTCCTGGGCAGATCGTTCAAGTGATCGAGCCCCGGCGTCCGATCCCGGATGGGGATAACCCGTGCCTCATGCGACGGTCAGCTGCCTCGGAGGTGATGGTCAGCCGTAGTCGACCGAGGCGATGATCAGTCGGCGGTCGGAGATCATGACCGGAGTTCGGCGGGGGCGCCGAGATCGACGACGATGGCGTTGCCGCGTACGGCAGTCCATCGATGGGCACGTGGACCATGCATGATCCCCCAGCCGCCGGCCGAAGTGAGATTCACCTTGGCTCTGACCGCCGCCGGCTCGTGGTGGTGCTCCCTGGCTCCTTCACCGAGCCCGTCGCCTGAGCCGGAGCGGCCACCAGTGCGGCATCCTGGAACGCACTGTCGGCACTGTGCTCGTCTGCCATCGATCCTCGCCACGGCCAGAACGGGTCAGCGGGTGCGGGGTCACGAAAGTCGGGGGCTATTGGGTCATCGGGGTGGAGTTGGTAGTGCCGCGGCCGACGCGTCGCGGGGGAGCGTGCCGGCTGCGGGGCTGGTGGTATCCGGCCGTTCAGTTGAGCGGGAAGGGACGGAGGGGCCACGTTGGAGTCCCGGCAATCCGCGCGTACCGCCAGCCAGGTAGACGCGGGTCCTCAGGCATTGGCCGGCGAGGTGGCGCTGCAGACTCGGGTGCGCCGTGCGGAGTATCTGGAACTCCAGGTCCACCGGTGCTCGTTCATCGATCCGCGCCAGTCGGCGTGCGGTCTCGATGAGGCGATGATCATGGGTGGCCACCATGGGGTGGCTCTGGGTTTCCAACAGCGCTTTCAGGCACTGCACGTAGGAGGCGTCGACCTCGCGCCAGTCGTGGTAGGCGACCGAGACTGGTTCCTTATAGGCGCCCTTGCACAGGCGGACACGTGATCCGGTGTAGGCCAGTTCGCCGCAGTCGGCCCGTGTGCGCCGCAGGCGCGCTTGCAGAACTGCTCCCGCCCATGGATAGTCCATACGCAGGTCTTGAACGATCGATATCGTCCTGTCGGTAGTGCTGTGGTCCTCCATCTCGACAGTGACGGTCGCGCCGACGTCCGCAGCGGTCCGGCAGATCAGCCTGAGATTGTCCAGTGCGATCATTTCGCCGTCGAAAGCCTGGTCCCCGCCCATCTCCGATGCTCTGATGGAGACGTCGACGGCTTTGGCCAGCCCGGGCTCAGCCAGGCGGCGCAGGAGGCTGCGATACGCCTCGGCGTTGCAGGCGGCGTGGGAACGGTCGGCGACCGGTTCTCCCGAGCGGTTCAGGGTAACCAGGCGGTCAGGGAAGAGGGCACGAACCGTCGAAAGAGCCTGCTCGTCGGTCATCGGGTGAAGCGGAACGGCCCATTCGTTAACGCGGTGGCGGCATGAGGCAGATACGGCAAATTCGCTTGAACTGAACATCGAGGGTCCTTGCAAGGGCGGTGTCGACGGTGACCCGTAGGGATTCCGCAAGTGCCATCTACGGGAGGAACCCTCGCGTCACCATGACCGCCCCCGCCAATCCCAACCCCACATCAGGCCGGGGTTATGGCGGCTGCTTCCGGGTGGGGCGGGGCTATGAGACCAGGAATGCCGTCGATCGGCGCTTGGTGGGCCTCGGATGCCAGTTCGGCGAGTTCGGCTGCACGGTCGGCGAGCGGTGTGCGTGCCGAAAACTACGTCCGTGCAGGTGAGGGACGTAGTGCCTGGCAGGAAGTGGTGCCGGGCTTGGACAGTTCCGGGATGGGTTACGACGCGGCTGTGCCGCGGGATGATGGGTGGTTGTGCTGTTGCGCTTTGCCTACTTGACTGTGGCGAACACCTTCGCCGCCCTTCGCATGCTTCCGATGACCGATCAGGAGAAGGACGGGCCTTCCCCCTGAAGTGTGGACACCCTGAGCCCTGGATCATGGGTTCTAGGGGAAGGATGTGTCCTTGATGGCGCTGAAGCATTATCCGGAGGAGTTCAAGGCCGACGCGGTGGCGTTGTTCCTGGCCGATCCGTCCAACACCTACAAGCGGATCGCTGCCGACCTGGGGATCAGCCGGGGGACGCTGCGCAACTGGGTGCTGGAGGCCCGGCGGCGTGGGACGGCGCCGGCCCGGCCGGCCCCCGCGCAGCTGCCGCCGGCACAGCGCGCCCTGTCGTCTGCTGACGTGCATGAACAGGAGAACCAGCAGCTCAAGGCACGGATCCGTGAGCTGGAGACCGAACGCGACATCCTGCGGAAGGCCGCGAAATATTTCGCCGGGGAGACGCGCTGGTGAACCGCTTCCAGTTCGTCGACGACCACCGTCACACCTACGGGGTGAAGCGGTTGTGCCGGGTGCTGCAGATCGCACGTTCCAGCTTCTACCGGTGGCGCAAGGCCGCCGCCGCCCGGCTGGCCCGGCGGCGTGCCGATGAGGACCTGGCCGGGCGGATCCGCAGGATCCACGCCGAGCTGGACGGCACCTACGGGTCCCCGCGGATCACCGCCGAGCTACGCGACCAGGGGCTGCGGGTCAACCATAAGCGGATCGGGCGGGTGATGCGCGCGTTCGGGATTGCCGGGCTACGGCTGCGCCGCAAGATCCGCACCACGGTGCCCGACCCCGACGCCTCCCCGGTGCCCGACCTGATCAAGCGGGACTTCACCGCCCCGGCCCCCGGCCGGCGCTACGTCGGCGACATCACCTACCTGCCGGTCGCCGACGGGTCGTTCCTCTACCTGGCCACCGTGCTGGATCTGGGCTCGCGGCGGCTGGCGGGCTGGTCGATCGCCGACCACATGCGCACCGAGCTGGTGGTCGACGCGCTGCAAGCGGCCGCGGCCACCCGCGGTGGACGGCTGGAGGAGGCGATCTTCCACAGCGACAACGGCGCACAGGGCGGATTCAACTGGTCGTCGCAACACCTGGATCGAGGAGGGGTGTTGTGGCGCAGGGAAGGGCGCGTGCGGCGATCGAGGCGGGTCGTCGGCCGCTGCGGTCGCCGGGTCGGCCGCCGGTCAACCGGCGCGAGGAGATGCGGCGGTTCTGGCGGAAGATCGCTGAAGGGCTGTCCAGCGAGGACGCGGCCATCGCGTGTGGCGTGTCGCAGCCACTGGGGCCCCGCTGGTTCCGTGAGGGTGGCGGGATGCCGCCGATCAGTCTCGAGCCGTCGTCGGGCCGCTATCTGTCGTTCGTCGAGCGCGAGGAGATCGCGGTGCTGCGGGCCCAGGAGTGCGGGGTACGTGAGATCGCCCGCCGATTGGGCCGGCATCCGTCGACGATCTCGCGGGAATTGCGCCGCAACGCCGCCACGCGCGGCGGTCGGTTGGACTACCGGGCCTCGGTGGCCCAGTGGCACGCCGACCGGGCCGCCCGCCGCCCCAAGGTGAGCAAACTGGCCGCCCACGACCGGCTGCGCGAGTATGTGCAGGACCGGCTCGCGGGCGTGATCTCACATCCCGATGGCACCAAGGTTCCCGGGCCGCAAGTCCGCTGGATCGGGCGGCGGCACGGGCGCCGCAAGGATCGACGCTGGGGGCCCGCTCATGGAGCCCGGAGCAGATCGCCCACCGGCTCAAGGTCGACTTTCCCGAGGACGAGACGATGCGGATCTCACATGAGGCCATCTACCAGGCCCTCTACTTCCAGGGGCGTGGGACGCTCAAGCGTGAGCTGACGGCGTGCCTGCGGACCGGCCGGGCGCTGCGGGTGCCCCGCGCCCGGACTCGGGGCCGCGGCAAGAAGTTCGTCACCGACGAGGTGATGATCAGCCGTCGGCCCGCCGAGGCCGATGACCGGGCCGTGCCCGGACACTGGGAAGGTGATCTGATCATCGGGCTCGACAGCTCGGCGATCGGCACCCTGGTCGAGCGGACCACCCGCTACACCATGCTGCTACATCTGCCGCCCATGGACGGCCATGGTGCCCAGGCGCGGGTGAACAACGGCCCGCCGCTGGCCGGGCACGGAGCCGAGGCGGTGCGCGATGCCATCGCCGCCACGCTCACCACCTGGCCCGAGCAGTTGCGCCGGTCGCTGACCTGGGATCAAGGGGCGGAGATGGCCCAGCACGCCCAGTTGCGCATCGACACCGGACTGGAGATCTACTTCGCCGACCCGCACAGCCCCTGGCAACGCGGCAGCAACGAAAACACCAATGGCCTGCTGCGCCAGTACTTCCCCAAGGGAACCAACCTGAGCAGACACGGCCTAGACGAACTCGATGCCGTCGCCGCCGCTCTCAACAGCCGCCCCCGCAAAACCCTGGGATGGAAGACCCCGGCCGAAGCCTTCAGCGAGCATCTATGCTCTCCGACAGGAAGTGTTGCGACGACTCCTTGAACCTAAGCAGTACTGCAGTACGGAGTTCGAACGGGCGTGCCGCCGGCTGAGGGTCACCCGGTCCCGCGGCGCGGTCGGGACCAGCGCCGACAACGCCGCCGCCGAAGCGTTCAACGCCACCCTCAAACGCGAAACCCTCCAAGGAGCCGCTCACTGGCCCGACGCACGCACCGCCCGCCAGGCCGTGTTCGCCTGGATCAACCGCTACAACACCCGCCGCCGCCACTCGGCCCTCGGCCAGCTCTCACCGATCAACTACGAGAAGACCACAGGTAGCCTGACCGCTGCCGCATGAACCGGTGTCCACATTTCGAGGGGAAGCCCCCACGCCGAAATCCTGGTGTTGCGGCATCAGGTCGCCGTGTTGGAGCGCCAGCTGGCCGGGACGCGGGTGCGGTTCACTGCTCCGGACCGAGCACTGCTTGCGGCGCTGCTGAACCGGCTGCCTCGCGGTGTACTGCGCCGGATGCGGCTCCTGGTGCGGCCGGACACGGTGCTGCGTTGGCACCGTGATCTGATTGCCGGTCGGCACGCCGCCCGATCCAAACCCAAGCGGCTGGGTCGTCCACCGACCGTCCGCTCCGTCCGGCTGCTGGTATTGCGCCTGGTGCGGGAGAACCCGGGCTGGGGCTATCGACGGGTGCACGGCGAACTGCTGGTGCTCGGTATCAAGGTCGCGGCCTCCACCGTCTGGGAGATCCTCAACGACGCCGGCGTCGATCCGGCACCCGAGCGTTCCGCCACACCCTGGGCCGACTTCCTGCGCTCCCCAGGCCGAGGCACTGCTGGCCTGTGACTTCCTGGAGACTGTCACGCTCACGGGCGCGCGGATGTACGTGCTGGCGGTCATCGAGCACCACACCCGCCGCATCCGTGTCCTGGGCGCGACTGCTCACCCGACCGCGGCGTGGGTGACCCAAGCGACGCGGAACCTGGTCATGGACCTGGAGGATGCCGGCTGCCGGGCACGGTTCCTGATCCGTGACCGCGACGCCAAATTCCCTGACCTCTTCGACACCGTTCTGACCGATGCCGGCATCCAGACGGTGCTGACCGGGGTGCGGATGCCCAGGATGAACGCGGTGATGGAGCGATGGGTCCAGACCTGCCGCCGTGAACTGCTCGACCGCACGTTGATCTGGAACCAGCGGCATCTGCTCCACGCCCTCCACGAGTTCGAGACCTTCTACAACGAGCATCGGCCCCATCAGGGCATCACCAACGCCCGCCCGTTAAGGCCGTTGCCTCCACCAATCGTCGATTCCGACGAGATCGCCCACCTGAACATTCGAAGAAGACAACGGCTGGGCGGAATCCTCAACGAGTACGAACATGCCGCTTGACCTGCGCGGACGAGGTTTTCGGCAGGGACACGGCTGCGCCAGTCGCAATACCCCGATCGTGACACGTGCAGCCAGGCGCACATGTCGATGATGGCGTGGCTGGCCTTCTCCGCGTCGATGAACTCGTACTTGGCTGTCACCGGTGATCCTTGGCGAAGAAGGCCGCGGCTTTTTTCAAGAACTCGTTCTCTTCGCGGAGCTTGCGGTTCTCTCGCTCCAGCTGGAGTTTCCGCTCGCTCTTCCGTTCGCCTCCGCCAGTGCCGGCGGCGGCCGCGTCACCGTGCCTTCTGCGGTAGGCCTTCACCCAGTTGCCCAGGGTGGTGTCGTGGATCCCGACCTCACGCGCAACGTGGGCGATGGGGCGCGGGCCGTCCAAGACCATGCGGACGATCTCGTCCTTGTGCTCCTGGGTGAAACGCCGCCTCTGCCGTGCCAACGACCTTCCTTTCCGCTTCTCCCCAACACTAGTTGGGGAGCTGTCCGGAAGATCCGGGGCACCTCATGGGGAGGCGTGGCGCAGGCGGTGGAGGCTTCGGAGGTTGATTTGACCAGGGTTTCGGTGCCCGATCTGGAAGCGCCGACAGGGGTGGTACGGGACGAGTCACCCCGCTGGCAACTCGGCGAGTTGACCATCGGGCAGGTGCCCGCGCCTGGATGGAAGTCCTAGGAGCCGCGGAGCACGGTCTCGAGATCGATCCCGCGCTCAATGCCGCCGCCCGCGGTGACGCTGTGATCAGCCCGCCCGGTGCCGCCGTGGCGACGATCGTGGTGCCGGCACGTGAGGACCTGGAGATCGCTGCGGGAACCCGCTCGGTCCTGAGCCGGAGCGGACGCGCGCCTGAGACACAGGTCCCGGGGCCGGCCCGTGCGGCCCCGGGGAAGCGGGCCGGCCAACGACACAGCGGTGAAAATGATCGAAACGCAATTAGAGACGGGCGGCGACGTGGTTGACGAGGTCGGCGAGGCGGCAGGTGTAGCCCCACTCGTTGTCGTACCAGCCGAACACCTTCACCAGGTCGCCGCTGGACTGGGTGAGCGGGGCGTCGAAGACGCAGGAGGCCGGGTCGCCGATCACGTCGCGGGACACGATCGGGTGTGTGTTGTACCGGATGATTCCGGCGAGGGGGCCGTCGGCGGCCCGTTCGAAGGCCTTGTTGATCTCGTCGGCGGTCGCCGGGCGGTCGAGCAGGCAGGCGAGATCGACCAGGGATCCGTCCTCGACGGGCACGCGCAGGGCCATGCCGTCGAACCGTCCGGCCAGTTCGGGGATCACCGCGCCCACGGAGCGGGCGGCGCCCGTGCTGGTGGGGATCATGTTCACGGCAGCGGAACGCGCGCGGTGCAGGTCCTTGTGCGGTGAGTCGAGAAGGTTCTGGTCGTTGGTGTAGCCGTGGACGGTGGTCATGTAGCCCTTGGCCACCCCGAACGTGTCGTGCAGCACTTTGGCCATGGGGGCGACGCAGTTGGTCGTGCAGGAGGCGTTGGAGACGACGGTGTGCCGGTCGGGGTCGTAGACGTGCTCGTTGACGCCCATCACGAGCGTGGCGTCGACGTCCTTGCCGGGGGCGGAGAGGATGACCTTGCGGGCGCCGGACTTCAGGTGCGCGGCGGCGTCCTCGCGCCGGCGGAACTTGCCGGTGGACTCGATCACGATCTCGGCGCCGGCCGCGCCCCAGTCGAGGTCGGCGGGATCGCGGTGGGCGGTGACCGGGATGCGGCGGCCATCGACGATCAGTGCTGCATCGTCGTGCTCCACTGTCCGGCCGAGCCTGCCGTAGGTGGAGTCGTACATCAGCAGGTGCGAGAGTGTGGCGGTGTCGGTGACATCGTTGATCGCGGCGACCTCCTGGCCGCGCTCCAGCGCCAGGCGCAGGTAGTTGCGCCCGATGCGCCCGAATCCATTGATTCCTACCGGGGTGGTCATCTCGTCTCCCATGGGTTGCGGGTGTCGGCTCAAGGACTCTCGCCGGCCGACATGGTCTGCGACCTCTCCAGGCTCGGTGGAACCAAGTGGACGGCGCCAGGGACCTTCGTCGCGGCGGGCGTCCGCGGTGTTGCGCTGGGAAAAGGGACCTTCGGCCCTAGAAGAGCGGAGCGCTACGGATGCCCCTAAGGCGCGCTGCGATGGTGAGCGATGACCATCGTGCAGGGCGCATGGTGGACCAGGTACTGGCTGACCGAGCCCAGCACCAGACCGCGGACTCCACCGGCGCCGCGCGATCCGACGACCAGCATCCTCGCGTCCTGGGCGGCCTCCAGCAGCACGTCGCGGGGTTTGCCGGGACTCGTTTCCACCCGGCACCGGACCGACGGATACCTGGCACCGAGCCGGTCGATTTCCAGGTCGAGTCCGGGTTCGGCCGGGTCGTTACAGCCGGCGCCCGGTAGGAGGGCGCGCAGGACGATGAGCGGGGCGTTGTGCAGTTCGGCTTCCAAGTAGGCGATCTTGAGCGCCTGCCGTGCCAGATCGGAACCGTCGAACCCGGCCATGATGGGTGTCTCCGGGCGGTGCGCGAGTGGAGGACGTGCGATCACGACCGGGCACGGGGCGTGCGCGGCGACACCGGCGCTCACCGAGCCCAGCACGTGGCCGATGGCGCCGTGCCCGCGTGAGCCGACGACGAGCAGATCCGCCTGTGAGCTCGCGTGCCTCAATTCGGTCACCGGGAACCCTCGGAGGAGCAAGGGGTGCACAGGGACTCCGTGTTCCCAGCGGCGGGCCATGGCGACGGCCTCACCGAGGATGCGGCTCTCCCCGGTGCGAAACAGGTTGGCGGTCAGGTCGTCGATGCCCGCGTCCCACGGCGGACTCCAAACGTCGCAGACGGTGACGGTGCAGTGCCGCAGCCGTGCCTCGGCGAGCGCCCATCCCAGCGCGAAGCGTGCGTCGTCGGAGTCGTCATAGCCGACGAGCAGGCCGGGCTCTCTCCACGGCCTGGTGTCCTGGTCAGGTCTCATCGTGCGTCCGCCGTTTCTGCTCACTGGGTCGGATGCCCTTCCAGACCTCACTGTCTCCGCTACCAGTCTCTTGCTCTACCCCCGTTGGTCCGACTGGGCCGGGGAGCAACGTCCCCGAGAGGCAAGGATGACCTAGGTCCTCGAAGGGAAGGGACCTATCTCCCTACAGTTCAGCGGCCATTGCGACGACGGTCGCAGTAAATGGTGCCCGGTCGTCACCGCATGGCCTGGGTGCTAGACCCGTGGAGGCCGATATGAACGGTCGTGAGAGTCCGGTCCGGGTGGACGGTCGGCTGGATGAGCCGCTGTCGCGGTGGCTGTGGCTGTTGAAGTGGCTGCTGCTGATTCCGCACTACATCGTGCTGTTCTTCCTCGGGATCGCTTTCGCGGTGCTGACCGTGGTCGCCTTCTTCGCGATCCTGTTCACGGGCGACTATCCCCGGTCGATCTTCGAGTTCAACCTCGGGGTGCTGCGCTGGGTGTGGCGGGTGGCCTTCTACGGGTACGGCGCGCTGGCGACCGACCAGTACCCGCCTTTCACGTTGAAGGACGTCCCCGACTATCCGGCTCGCCTGGACATCGATTACCCGGAGCGGTTGTCGCGGGGGCTGGTGCTGGTGAAGTGGTGGCTGCTGGCGATCCCGCACTACTTGGTGATCGCCCTGTTCACCGGCGGAGGCATCGGCATCGGCTCAGATGATGGGAGCCGGAACGTGCCCGGCCTGGTCGGGGTGCTGGTCCTCATCGCGGCCGTCGCGCTGCTGTTCACCACGCGTTACCTGCGCGGTGTCTTCGGCTTCGTCATGGGCATGAACCGCTGGACGCTGCGGGTGGCCGCCTATGCCTTTCTGATGACCGACCGGTACCCGCCGTTCCGGCTCGACATGGGCGGAGCAGAGCCGGTGATGCACACCGACATGGCAGGGGAGGGACGTTAGCGCCATGTCCCGGGACGTTGGCCCCTGCCGGTGCCGGGCCGGCGAGTTCGACTCTGAAGACCTCAGCCGAATCGATGGAGGAGGCGCATCATGCGAGCGCTGGTGTACCACGGCCCTGGAAACAAGGCGTGGGAGGAAGTGCCCAAGCCGCAGATCGTCGAGGACGGCGATGCGATCGTGCGCGTCGACGCGGTGACCATCTGCGGGACGGACCTGCACATTCTCAAGGGCGACGTCCCGGCGGTGACCGACGGCCGGATCCTGGGGCATGAGGCGGTCGGGACGGTCGAGGCGGTCGGTGCGGGCGTGCGGACGGTCAAGCCCGGCGACCAGGTGCTGGTGTCGTGCATCACCGCGTGCGGGACGTGCCGGTTCTGCCGCGAGGGCCGCTACGGACTGTGCATGGGCGGTGGCGGTTGGATCCTCGGGCACAAGATCGACGGGACGCAGGCCGAGTACGTGCGGGTGCCGTTCGCCGACACCTCCGTGCACCCGCTTCCGGACGGGGTGCCCGCCCAGGACGTGCTGATGCTGGCCGACATCCTGCCGACCGGATACGAGGTCGGGGTCCTCAACGGGGCCGTCCGTCCGGGCGATGTCGTCGCGGTCGTGGGTGCCGGGCCGATCGGGCTGTCGGCGATCATGGGGGCGCGGCTGTTCAGCCCCAGCCGGGTCATCGCGATCGACCTCGCCGACAGCCGCCTGGAGGCGGCCAAGCGGTTCGGCGCCGACGTCACCGTCAACAACTCGCGCCAGGATCCGCTCGCGGCCGTCCGGGACCTCACCGGCGGGTTGGGCGCGGACGTGGCCATCGAGGCCGTCGGGGTGCCCGCGACCTTCGAGGCGGCGGTGGCGCTGGCCCGGCCAGGCGGCCGCATCGCCAACATCGGCGTGCACGGCGGCCCGGCCACCCTGCACCTGGAAGAGCAGTGGATCCGCGGCATCACGATCACCACGGGGCTGGTCGACACCTACTCCACGCCCACACTGCTGCGGCTGGTCGCCGGCGGTCAGCTCGACGCCGGACGGTTCATCACCCACCACTTCCCGATGGAGGAGTTCATCAAGGCCTACGACGTCTTCGGCGACGCCGCCGACACCGGCGCGCTCAAGGTCGTCCTGACCCGCTGACCCGACGATGGAACCTGCGGCCATCCCCGTGGTGGCCGCAGTTCCCCGCCTCCGCCCCTGGACGAGGGCGTTTGCTGGGCTGAGAGCGGGCCAAGTGAGGCTGTCGCCGGGCACCGAGATGCAGATGCGGATTGATGACCGTTGTCGCCCGGGGCGGGACCTTCGGCCGCAGAAGAAGCTGAGAGCTTCGCCCTAGCATCGAGAATGAACGTGAACGATGAATGAGGAAGGAAGACGGATGCCGGCTCCGATCGTCGTGGGAATCGACGGCTCCGCGCATGCGTGGCGCGCACTGGACTGGGCGGCCGACCGTGCCCACCGTCATCATCTCCCGCTGCTCCTGGTGCATGCCTCGCGTGCCCTCCTGGACGAGGGGACGATCCCGCCGGACGCGCTGCGCCGCCTCGTCGCCGAACGCGAGGATCTGCTAGCCGAGGCCCGCCAGTACGCGCTGAAACTCCACTCGGGGCTCGATGCCGAGACGCGGCTGGTGTCGGCCGATCCCGGCCGGGCCTTGGTGGAGGAGAGCGAGCACGCCGACCTGGTGACCGTCGGGTCGCGCGGGCAGGGCGGCTTCGAGGGTCTGCTGTTCGGCTCGGTCGGCCTGTACACCGCCGCGCACGCCCGCTGCCCGGTGCTGGTGGTGTCGCGGTCGGCGCCGTACCCGTCCGACGCGCCGGCGGACATCGTGATCGGGATCGAGGGGCTGGACGACGAACGCTTCTCCATTGAGTGGGCGTTCAAGGAGGCCGCGCTCCGCAATGCAAGGGTTCTGGCTCTGCATGCGGTGGGCGGGGAGTTCTCCCCGCGCCGCCGGGTGATCGAGGACATGGAGCTGGCGGAGTGCCTGGCCGGCTACCGGGAGCGGTACCCCGATGTCGCGGTCGACTGGCTGGTCTCCGACCGGACACCCGCCCAGGCGCTGGTGGAGGCGTCGGAGAGCGCGGGACTGGTGGTGGTCGGTGCTCGCCGTCGGCGCGGCCCCCTGGCGGGGATGGTGCTGGGCCGGGTCAATCACACGGTGCTGCACCACGCACGATGCCCTGTCGTCGTCGTGCCCGACTGCGGCTGAGGTCGTCACGGTCTGTGCTAGGGCAGCCGTTGAAGGAGTGAAAAGGAGGCGTTGATCATGTCCAATCCCATCGTCGTCGGCGCCGATGGCTCGGCGCCGTCCGAGCACGCGGTGGCCTGGGCAGCCGATGAGGCGGCCCGGTACAAGAGCGACCTGAGAATCGTCCACGCCATTGAGAAATGGCCGTTCGACGTGCCGCTGACCCTCGCGCCCGGTGAGGCGGGCTCGCTCTCCCGCACGGGGAGCGAGGTGCTTGCGGGCGCCGAGCGCGTCGCCCACGCCCGCCGGCCCGGGGTGCAGGTGAGTGTCGAACTGGCGTCCGGACGGACCGTCCAGGTGCTGGCCGAGCACTCCAGGGAGTCGTTCGAGCTGGTGGTGGGGCACCGCGGCCTGGGCGGGTTCGCCGGGCTCCTGCTGGGGTCGGTCGGGCTCGGAGTGGTCCGGAACGCCGCGTCCCCGATGGTGCTCGTACGCGGCGAGCCGGCGGCTGAGCGGGGCGAGATCGCCGTGGGCATCGGCCTCGGAGACGATGGCGCGGCCCTGGAGTACGCCTTCCGGGCCGCCGCTGCCCGTAACGCCAGACTGCGGGTCGTGCACGCCTGGCCGTTCCCCGAAGCGCTGGACGAGCCCGGAGCGGGGGGCGACCTGCGGCGCATCGAGGAGCGGGCGCGGTGGCGCGTCATCGAGGCGCACGCCCCGATGCGCAAGTACCACCCGGGCGTGGACATCGTCCAGGACAACCCCGCCGCCGCCCTCGTCGCCGCGTCCCGCGACGTCGACCTGGTGATCGCCGGCACGCACCCGCGCACGGGCCTGCCGGTGGCGCGCAGCCACGCGGTGACGCACGCCCTCATCCACCACGCACACTGCCCGGTCGCGGTCGTCCCCTGTCCCGCCGGGGTGTGAAGCCGACGTGCCGATGGCTACGGCCTGTGCTCCGGCCTACACCGGCAGAAGCTTGATGGACACGCCTGTTCAGTGAAAATGTACTTCCTGAGCAGCGCCGGAGCCGTCCTCGTCAAGAAGCCGCGGCCTGCGGATCGCGGGCGGTTTTTCGTCCCCATCCTGGTGTCGTTCATGGCCCCGTGCTCCACCTTCGCCGGCACCGACGGCGGAGGCCAATGCCACGGGGTCAGATGGCGTCCGCCCCTCCTGCAGGTGATGCCAGACCTTGGCCCGGGCGCGGTCTTGGCCGGTGCTGCGGGCGACGAACACGACGGGGCAGGGGGCGTGGCGCAGGCAGGCAGCCCGGACCGGCCTCATCTCACTTCGGGCGCGAACGGGGACGGAGGGCATCGAACCGAGTCCTCGATGCGATGCCCTCCGCCCGCCGGTCTCACTTCTCGACGGTGATCCGCTTGGCCTCGGCCTTGGCGGCCTTGGGCATCGGCACGCGGACGGTGAGGATGCCCTTGTCGTAGGACGCCTTGATGGCGTCGATCTCGGTGGCGGCCGGGAGGGTGAATGACCGGGTGAAGGAGCCGTAGTGGAACTCCGACCGGTGGCCCTCCTTCTTCTCCTCGTGGCGCTCGGCGTGGATGCGCAGGACGCCTCCGGTGACGGTGATCTCGACGTCCTTGTCGGGGTCGATGCCGGGCAGTTCGGCGCGGATGACGTGGTCGCCCTCGTCGATGTAGTTCTCGACCCGCATGGCCTGGCCGGTCCCGGTGCGGAACGCGGTGAGCGGCGACTCGATCCAGTCGAACAGTTCGGGGAAGATGCCGCGCGTTTCGCGCCGCTCCAGTGCGCTCATGGTGCCTCCCTCGGCTCGAATCTGAGCGACACCCACGGGTGGGGAGCATGGTGGGCATTCGGATGCTTCCGCTCCTCATCGGTGGGATGCACCTTCATGTTTCCGCTGGAAGCGGATCGTCCCCACGGCCATGAGTCACCCGCCGCCGGGACCAAAGTCATCCCGTGTCGGCCCCTGCCGGGTCAGGCGCCGGGTGGTGTCGTCCGGCCATGCAGCAAGGGGCTCTCCCACGATGCGCCCGGGGGGATTTGGATGTCCTCGTCCGCGTAGCGGATGTGGATGGGGGAGGCGGCACCGGGTCGGAGGGTCACGCGGACCAGGTCCTGCCGGCAGGTCAGGTCGATGCCCCAGTGGCCCCGGTAGCGGAGGCCGAGGCGGAGTTCGCCGATCGCCGAGGGCAGCCGCGGCTCCAGGCGCAGGGTGCCGCCGCGGGTGGTGATTCCTGCGTGGCAGCGCTGGAGCAGGTCGACGGTGCCCGCCATCGCACCCAGGTGGACACCTTCGGGGGTGGTGCCGTGCTGGGCGTCGGTGATGTCGCTGAACAGCGATTCCAGAAAGATCCGCCAGGCCTCGTCCCCGTCGGTGCGGGCGAGGATCCAGGCGTGCACCAGTGAGCTGAGCGTGGAACCGTCGCTGGTGCGCGGCAAGTAGTAGGCGATGGTCCTGGCGGCCAGGGCAGGGCCGTGCTCGTAGCCGAGTTGCCGCAAGATGTCGTCGAGTTCGCCAGGGGACAGGACGTAGAAGAGCATGAGCACGTCGGCCTGCTTGGAGGCCTTGTAGCGGTTGGTGGAGTCGCCTTCGGCTTCGAGGATGCGGTCCAGCCTCCGGATGTCGCCGTACCGCTCGCGATAGCCGGCCCAGTCGAGTTCGGGCAGGTCGGCGTAGCCGTCGAACTGGCTGATCACGCCGTCGTGGAACGGGACGTACATCTTGCGTGCGACGTCCTCGAACCGGGTGATCTCCTCGCGGGTCAGGGCGAGGCGTTCCCGCAGTTCCACGCGGCGGTCTTCGGGCAGCAGGGCGAGCGCATCGAGGGCCCGGCGCAGCACCCAGACGGTGAGGACGTTGGTGTAGGCGTTGTCGTCCAGGCCGGGCTCGTCGCGTCTGGGGTAGGCGTCGTGGTACTCGTCGGGGCCCATGACGCCGCGGATCTGGTACCGGTCGGTGGAGCGGTCGTAGGCGGCCAGGTCGGCGAAGAACCGGGCGATCTCCAGCATGGTCTCGGTGCCGTACTCGGCGAGGAACCCGGTGTCCCCGGTCGCCTCGTAGTAGCGCCACACGTTGTGGGCGATGGTCAGCCCGACGTGGCGCTGCACGTGGGAGTGGTCGGGCAGCCAGCGGCCGGAACGCGGGTTGAGGTGGATGCGCTGGGTCTCCTCGCGGCCGTCGGCCGCGCTCTGCCACGGGTACATCGCCCCGCTGTGCCCGGCATCGGTCGCCGCATGGCGCGCCGCGGGCAGGCGCCGCCACCGGTACATCAGCAGCGCGCGGGCGATCTCGGGGAACCGCATGGTCAGGAACGGCAGGATGAACAGCTCGTCCCAGAAGACGTGGCCGCGGTAGGCCTCGCCGTGCAGGCCGCGGGCGGGGACACCGACGTCGAGGTCGACGCTGTGCTCCGACACCGTCTGCAGCAGATGGAAGATGTGCAGGTTCAGAACGCGCTGCACCTCGATCTGATCGACGCTCAGCTGGCAGCGCCGCCACAGCCTGGACCACGCCAGTGTGTGCCTCTCCAGCAGGGTGTCGAAGCCGCCCGCGCCGGCGGCGGCCGCCAGGGCCGCCTGGCCGTGCTCTTCGATGGCGCGGTCGCGGGAGGTGAACACGGCGGCGACCTTCTCCACAGTGACCGGCACGCCCTCGTCGGCGTCCACGGTGAGGTCCTGGCCCGTCCAGCCGTCCTCGGCGCGATGGCCCCGCTCGACCGGCGGGCGGACGCGGGTGCGGGCCGCCACGGCGACACCGATCTTGGATGAAACGGTCGAAGCGCGGAGCAGGAGCAGCTCTGGATCACTCGGCTGCGGGCTCTTCTCATGCGTCAGGTGCGCGTTGGGCAGGTTCCGGTACCGCTCCACTCCGGAGTTGACGACGCGTCCGTCCACCGCCGAGGTGATCTCGATCGGGCCGCTCCAGTCCTCGGCCACGATCGTGGTCTCCAGCGCGGCCAGGTGGGGATCGTCCATCGACACGATCCGGCGCTGGGCCACTCGCGTCGTCCGCCCTTGCGCGTCACGCACCCGGACCAGCCGGGTCAGCACGCCGCGCCGCAGATCGAGCTCCTGCCTATACGACAGCAGGCGCTCGTCCCGCTGGGCGCGGTCCAGGTCGAACCAGGCGCCGCCCGCGGCGCGGAAGGTCAGCGGCAGCCAGTTCGGCATGTTGACCAGGTCGGCGTTGTGGGTGTGCCGCCCGTCCATCTCCGCCGGCAGGCGGTCGTAGCAGCCTGCGATGTAGGTCCCCGGATAGTGGACGCCGTCGGCGGACGACTCGGGAGCGGCGCCCCGGGTGGCGAAGTAGCCGTTGCCCAAGGTGCACAGGGCTTCCCGCAGCCCCTCGGCTTCAGGGGTGTAGTCGTCATAGGACAGGATCCACCGTTCCATGGTGACCTCTCGCAGTTTCGCAGGGCCTTCCGCAGGGCATTCCCGGCACCGCCACGTTCTCACCAGGCGTCCCTCCCGGGCAGTGCCGGACGACCCGCCCGCCCTGGGACCTTGGGCCCCTCCAACGCGTGCGCGGCCTGCCAAGACTGGAACTGTGTCCATGGCTTGAGGAAGGGGACGGGCGGATGACCACACTGATACGGACCCAGCGGCCGAACATCCTGTTCGGGTATGACGGGACCGAGGAGAACGAGCCCGCGCTGCGTTGGGCGGCAGAGGAGTCCCGCCTGCGTGAACTCAACCTGATCGTGTGCCATTGCTGGCATTGGCCCTATCCACCGGGATACGTGGACGCCGGTGTTGAGGTGATCGTCCAGCGAGCCGGTGAGAACCTGCTACGCGAAGGCGCCCAGCGAGCCCGCGACCTGGGAGCGGGCGGCAAAGTCTCCACGCTGCTCAGACGCGAACCCGTCACCGAAACACTCGTGCACGAGTCCGACGACGCGGAGCTGATCGTCGTTGGTTCCCACGAGCGGGACCAGCTGCTCGCCGGATCCACGGCGGTGCAACTGCCGGCGCGGACGCGGCGCCCTGTGATCGCCGTCCGCGACACCGGCGGACGGCACGGACTCATCGTGGCCGGCGTCGACGGATCAGCCGGCGCGGATGCGGCCCTGGGCTTCGCGATCGAGGAGGCCGCCCTCCGCGACTCCGACCTGCGCGTGGTCTACGGCGCCTGGGAACCCGGCGCCGTCCTCGAGGCCGACCTGCCCCTGTTCACCGACAAGAACAAGCTCTTCGAGACGCGCGCCGCCATGCTGGACAAGGCGGTCCAGCCGTGGAGACAGCGTTACCCGGAGGTCGGCGTGCAGGTATCACTGCTGCTGGAGCGTCCCCGCGAGGCCCTGCTGGCGGCGGCCACGGACGCCGATCTGCTGGTGGTGGGCGATCGCGGCACCGGAAGCCTGGATCCGCTGCTGCTGGGCGCGACGAGTTCGACCATGCTGCACCACGCTCCGTGCGCGGTGGCGATCGTCCCGCAGCCGCGGCAGGTCACGCGGCGTGCCGCCTGACCGTGTCGCCGAGCCCTGGGGCGCGGACGCCGGACCCGGGGCGCGACGGGTTCGCTCAGTCGGGTGCCAAGGTGCTGTGGCCCGGGTGGGCCGGCGGGGTACTCGGCAGTATCGGTTCGATGCGGTAGAGGGACGGCATGCCGCCTCTGGGCGGGGCGATGTCGCGTTCCAGCCCGGCGAGTGCGGCGATCAGGTCTCGGGCGGTGATCAGGCCCACTAGCCGACCGTGGTCGCTTGTGACCGGTACGTAGTCGGTGCTGGATTCGAGCATGGCGCGTGCCGCTTCGCGGATGGTGGCCGATGGCCGCACCGTCGCGGGCGGCCGGGACGGCAGGAGGCTCGTCACGGGCCGGCGGGCATGCTGCGGGACGGCGGCGTTCCACGCCGAGGTGAGCGTCTGCGCGTCGAGGACGCCGAGGAAGCCGCCCTCGTCGTCGGTGACTGGTAGATGATGCACCTCGGCCTTGCACATCAGCTCCCAGGCCATCAGCACCGACTCGCTCGCGGCGATGGTGAGCAGGTCCCGGGTCATCACGTCGGCGGCGGGGCGCTGTTCCAGCGGCGGGTGCGCGGTCATGCTCTTCCTCCCGGTGATCTCGGCCTTGTCGGGCCTTGCGCGTCGGGTCTCTGCGTCGGGTCTGCTGGGACGGCAGAGGTCAGGCGCGGATGTTGGGACTGCGTAGCTTGGCCAGCCGCTCCTCGTACTCCTCGGTGCCGATCTCGCCGCGTGCGTAGCGCTCGGCGAGGATCTCGCGGGCGTGCTCCAGCCCCGCCGTCGCAGAACTCGGCGTGGGGGCGCGGTGCGGTGTCGCGGCTCGGACGACCAGCCATGCCGCCGCGCCGATCACGATGACCCAGAACAGGACCATCGCCGTCCCCCACAGCCACATCCAGCCGGACCAGCCGCCGTTTCCCATGTGTCCCCAGCCGCCGCCGGGGGCGGCGGCCACGAGGGCGTATCCGATGTTCATGACCGCACCTCCTTCTGCCTCCAGCCTGCTATCCCGGCCAGAGCACACCCAGGGCCGAAGGTCCTGCGCATCGGCGGACCCATGCCCCTGAATCCGGCGCCCCCGACCAATGAGGCTTGAAAGCCAGGAGGTGACCTCAATGGACGGACGTGCTGTTCTGGTGGGGTTCGACGCCTCACCGGCGGCCGAACGCGCAGTGCGCTGGGCGGCTGCTGAGGCGTCCCTGCGGGGGGTGCCCCTGCTGGTCTGCCACGCATGGACCTGGCCCTACCCGCTGACTCCGCGGGACCAGGACACGCTGGAGATCGTCCAGGGAATGGCGGCTCTGGCCCTCGACGAGGGTGTCCGGCTCGCCTGTCGGATCGCTCCGGACCTGGACGTCCGGCCGCTGCTGGTCAAGGGCACGCCGCCCGGGGCGCTCCTGGAGGCGTCGGCGGACGCGGCGCTGATCGTGATCGGTGCCCGAGGGGCGGGCGGATTCGACAAGCTGCCGATCGGCTCCACGGCCCTGCATGTTCCCGCGCATGCAGATCGACCCGTGGTCGTCGTGCCCGCCCATGAACGGCGGCCGGCCGCGCGGATCGTCGTGGGCATCGACGGTTCGCCGGCGAGTGAGGCCGCACTGCGATTCGCCCTGCGGGAGGCCAGGCTCCGCAATGCCACGGTCACGTTGGTGTGCGCGTGGTGGGATCCCGCCGCGCTGCCCGGCCCCGAACGGCTGCCGTTCACCGACCCCGAAGCCATCAAGAAGCAGGCCAAGGTGCGGTTCGCCGCTGCGGTGGAGCCGTGCCTGGCCGCCTATCCCGATGTCGCCGTGGAACGCCGGTTCGTCATGGAACGCGCCCAGCGCGTCCTGGCCGACAACGCCCGGGACGCGCTGCTGCTCGTGGTCGGCGATCGCGGGATCGGATCGTCCCCCAGAACCCTGCTCGGCGCGGTCACCCGTGCCGTGCTGCACGAGGCGCCGAGCCCCATCGCGGTCGTCCATGAGCGCGACCCGAACATCGAGGAGTCGTCATGATCCGAGTACTGGTGGCGTACGCCTCCGAACGCGGAGGCACCGCCGAGGTCGCCGACTGGATCGGCGCCGCGCTGCGACGGGCGGGTGTGGAGCCCGATGTGCGTCCGGCTGGGGAGGTCCCGGACCTGGACGGGTACGACGCCGTCGTCGTCGGCGGCGCGCTGTACGAGGGGCGCTGGCATCGGGAGGCGCGCCGCTTCGTCCGGCATCACGCCAGCGGCTTGGCGCACCGGCCGGTGTGGCTGTTCAGCAGCGGCCCGCTGGACCACACCGCGCGGGAGCGCACGATCGAGCCCGTTCCGGGCGTCGCCAAGTTCGCCGACCGGCTGCACGCCCGCGGCCACGCCACCTTCGGCGGACGCCTGGCCCCGGACGCCCGGGGCTTCCTGGCGTCCAAGATCGCCAAACGGATGAGCGGCGACTACCGGGACCGTGACCAGGTCGCGGAGTGGGCCGCCGGCATCGCCCGCGAGCTGCGGAGGGTCACCGTATGAACAAGATCGTCGTTGGGACGGACGGCTCGGAGCCGAGCCTGCTCGCGATCGACTGGGCCGCCGCCGAGGCAACCCGCAGAGGCGCGGCGCTGCACGTGGTGTACGCCGTCGCCCCGTGGCTGTTCGACGTCCCGGACGACCTGGGAGCGGCGCAGGTCAGGAAGCAGATGCTGCGCGACGGCCAGGGAATCGTCGACGCCGGCGTGACCCGCGCCCGTGGGCGGTTGCCCGGCCTGGATGTGACGGGGGAGCAGACCGGCGGGCAGCCCGCCAAGGTCCTCATCGAGCAGTCCCGGGACGCGCTCATGCTCGTGACCGGCCCGCGCGGCGCGGGCGGCCTCTCCGGCCTCGTCCTGGGCTCGGTGGCGATGCAGGTCGCCGCGCACGCGCCCTGCCCCGCGGTGGTCGTCCGCGCCTTCCGACCGTCCGGCCACGGCGAGATCGTGGTCGGCGTCGACGGGGCGCCGGCCGGAGCCGATGCGACCGGGTTCGCCTTCGAGGAGGTGTCCGTGCGCGGGGTTCGGCTGCGGGCACTGCTGGCCTGGACGCATCCCGTCTCCACCGGACCCGGCGACATGCTTCCGCTGGTCTACAACCCCGAGAGCCTCGCCGCCGACGAACAGCGCCTTCTCGCCGAGTCACTCGCCGGGTGGCGGGCGAAGTACCCCGATGTCGAGGTCGTGGCCGAGGCCGTCCGGGGCAGGGCCGCGCGCGTCCTGGCCGAAGCGTCCGTGCACGCCGATCTGCTGGTCGTGGGTTCGCGCGGGCGCGGCGGATTCACCGGGCTGCTGCTGGGGTCGGTCGGCCACGCGATGCTCCTGCGCGCGCACTGCCCGGTCGCCATCGTCCCCGGACGCCCCTGAGCGGCCCTACTCGTGCCTTTTCCTGGAATCGGCCTTGAGCTGGGCGGCGAGGGCGGCGGCCTGGGTGCGGCGGCTCATGCCGAGCTTGGCGAAGATGTTGGAGATGTAGTTCTTGACGGTCTTCTCGGCCAGGAAGAGGCGCTCGCCGATCTGCCGGTTGGTCAGGCCCTCGCCGATGAGGTCGAAGATGTGGCGCTCCTGCTCGGTCAGGCTCTTGAGCGGGTCCTGCTTGTCCTGCCGGTCGCGCAGGCGCTGCAGCATGCGGGCGGTGGAGCGGGGGTCGAGCAGGGACTGGCCGGTGGCGACGGTGCGGACGGCGCCGACCAGGTCCGAGCCGTGGATCTGCTTGAGGACGTAGCCGGCCGCCCCGGCCATGACGGCCTCGAACAGGGCGTCCTCGTCGTCGAAGGAGGTCAGCATCAGGCAGGCCAGGTCGGGCATCTGGGAGCGGAGCTCGCGGCAGACGCCGACGCCGTCGCCGTCGGGCAGCCGGACGTCCAGCACCGCCACGTCGGGACGGGCGGCCGGGATGCGGGCGAGGGCGTGCTCGGCGGTGCCGGCCTCTCCGACGATCTCGATGTCGTCCTCGGCCGACAGCAGCGCGGCCACCCCGCGGCGGACGACCTCGTGATCGTCCAGCAGGAACACCCGGATGGGGCCGGTGACATCACGGCTCGGACTGGTCATTGCAGCATTCCCCTGCCTTTCCCGCAATGCCTGAACGTTACCCGGTCGGTGAGGATCGCCACCGGGAGCACGGGGACCGGTCGATACGGAGGTCTCTGCCACAGCGGACCTTCGTCCCGGCAGTTACCCCGACTTTCGGGGCATGAATGAGGACAGCCGACCTCGAAGGGAGCGACCATGCAGTACAGCAACGCGGTAAGCCCGTCCGAGCAGGTGCTGGCCGATGCCCGCAAGGCCGTCGAGGATGCGGTGTGGGCCCCTTCGGTGCACAACACCCAGCCATGGCGGTTCGGCCTGCACGGGGCACGGATCAGCCTGAGCGCCGACATCGACCGCCGCCTCGACGTGGCGGATCCGGACGGCCGCGAAATGATGATCAGCTGTGGCGCCGCGCTCTACAACCTGAAGACCTCGCTGCGCGCGTTCGGGTACATCCCGGGTGTGCGGCTGCTGCCCGACCCAGATCGCCCGCACCTGCTGGCCGACATCGACCTAGAGCCGGGCGAGCCCCCGGACCAGCAGACCCTGCGTGAGCATGCGCAGATCCGGCGGCGCCGCACCCACCGGGGCGGATTCCGCTCCGACCCGGTGCCCGCCGGGGTCCTGGCGGCCATGCGGCACGACGCCGAGCGCGAGGGGGCCCGGCTGGTCGAGGCCGTGGACGCCCACGTCAAGGGGGCCTTGGCGGCCTTGACCGAGGCGGCCGAGCACGTCCAGCAGCGCACTCCGGCGCATAAGGCGGAGATCGCCCGCTGGGCACCCTCGCCCCGGACGTCCAGGGCCGACGGCGTCCAGGAGAGCGCCTACCCGCAGCGGACCCCGCAGACCACGCCGCACTTCCCGGCCCGGGACTTCGCTCGCGGCCACGGGTGGGGTGCGCAGAGCACGCAGGACGAGGAAAAGGCGCTGGCCGGGTTGACGTTGCTGCTGGTCTCCGGCGGCGATGAGCCCGCCGACTGGCTGCGCGCGGGGCAGGCCCTGCAGCGTGTACTCCTGAGGGCCACCGAACGCGACCTGGCAGCGGCCTTCCACACGCAGGCCCTCGAAGTGCCCGAGTTGCGTGCCTTCATCAAGACCGGCTTCTGCGGCGGCGCTCACCCGCAGATGCTGCTGCGCCTCGGCGTCCCCGCAGCGGAGGAGCTGGGAACGGTCCGCCGCCCCGTCGGGGAAGTGATCGAAGAGACATGACCGCATGGTCGGTGTCGTTGATCCAGGGCTGACATTACCGGTGTCGCCGGGAATACTGGGCGTATGGCCGACGAACCCCGAGCCGGTGAAGATCGGGCGAGGCTCGTTCTCCCGCAGCTGCAGTTGGACGACCTGCTGACCGAGTTGCAGACACGGCTGGAGGCCGCGCGGGCGACGCGTGACCGCGTGCACGCGCTGCTGGAGGCCGTGGTCTCCATCGGCAGCGAACTCGATCTTGAGTCGGTGCTGCGGCGCATCACCGAGGCGGCGACCACGCTGGTCGACGCGCGGTACGGCGCCCTCGGCGTGATCGCTGAGGAAGGGGAGCGGCTCGTCCAGTTCATCACGGTGGGGGCGAGCGAGGACGAGATCGACGCGATCGGGCACTGGCCGCACGGGCACGGCATCCTGGGCCTGCTCATCCGCGAGCCACGTGCCATCCGGCTCGCGGACCTGGGCGAGCATGCCGACTCCGTAGGGTTCCCGGTGAACCATCCGCCGATGCGGACGTTCCTGGGGGTGCCGATCCTCGTGCGGGACGAGGTGTTCGGCAACTTGTACCTGACCGAGAAGGCCGGCGGCGGCGAGTTCGAGGACGAGGACGAGGTCGTGGTGACCGCGCTGGCGACGGCGGCCGGTGTGGCGATCGAGAACGCCCGGCTGTACCAGGAGACGCGGCGCCGCGAACATTGGCTGCAGGCGTCCACGGAAATCTCCACGGCGCTGCTGTCGGGTACCGACCCGCACGATGTGACCGCGCTGGTGGCGCAGCGCGCTCGCGAGATAACCGAAGCGGGCCTGGCGACGGTGGCGCTGGCCGACGAGGACGGGCGGAAATTCTTGGTGGAGGCGGCGCACGGCGACGGCGGCGAGCGGCTGGAGGGCCTGCGAATCCCCCTGGACCACTCGGTGGCCGGCCCGGTGTTCACCGAGGGCGTCTCACTGCGGTTGACCGACGGGGGCAAGGCGGCCCGCGAGGCTCAGGTGCCGACTCAGGTGCCGGTGGGCCCGCTGCTGGCGGTTCCGCTGGGCGTCGGTGAGGCCGCGCGCGGGGTGATCTCCGTGGTCAATCCACCAGGCGGCGCGGTGTTCTCCGAGGGGGCGCAGCGGCTGCTGGAGGCGTTCGCGGGGCAGGCGGCGGTGGCGCTGGAACTGGCCCACCGGCGCCGTGACACTGAGCGGCTGGCGCTGCTGGAGGACCGCGACCGGATCGCCAAGGACCTGCACGACACCGTCATCCAGCGGCTGTTCGCCACGGCGATGACGCTGATGGCCGCCATCAAGATCACGCAGAAGCGGGAGGTCGCGGTCCGGATCCAGCGGGCGGTGGACGACCTGGACGACACCATGCGCCAGATCCGCTCGACGATCTTCGCGCTGCAGGCGCCGGCCGACACCGAATCGCTGCGCAGCCGCGTGCATGCCCTCGTGGACGCCGCCGCCGAACAGTTGGGGTTCGCCCCATCTGTGCGGCTGGACGGGCTGCTGGACACCGCGGTCGACGACGACTGCGGCGAACATCTGCAGGCTGTCGTCCGCGAGGCCCTGTCCAACGTCGCCCGCCACGCCCACGCATCCCAGGTCACCGTGGCGATCGACGTCCACGACGACCTGCTCCTCCGCGTCGAGGACAACGGCGTCGGCATCCCCGAAGAGGGCCGCCGCAGCGGCCTGCGCAACATGGCCGAAAGGGCAGAGAAGCTGGGCGGCTCCTTTACCGCCGAACCCCGCCCGGACGGCGGCACGGTCCTCACCTGGCAGGCACCGCTCAAGGAAGCCTGATTGGTGCCGACCGACAACTTCCGCGGCCATTGAGCCTCGCAGATAGAGCATCCCGGCACGTGGGCGGCGGTGGCGCCGGAACACCGGCCCATAGCAGGACGCCCGCCGCAGGGCGGGCGTCCTTGGCGATTGCCGTTGGTCACTTCAGGAAGGGGAGCCTTTCGACCAGGCGGGTCGTGCTCCACCAGCGGCCGAGGCCCAGGGTGTCGCCGGCGCTGACCAGGGCCAGTCCGACGATGAGGATCGCGTAGATGATGTGGTCGTCCATGAAGAGGTTGTTCTCCGGGGGCAGGACCGCCGTCCACATCAGGACCAGCAGTGCCGCGCCGCCGGCGGCGGCGACCCGCATCCCGATGCCGAGGATCAG
>NZ_JBEYTW010000045.1:0-64555 GCF_040643275.1 Spirillospora sp. NPDC047418 | reverse complement strand
GTTATGAGCGGCCTCATAACAACAACACGCCGCAGGTCAACGGAGCGGCGGACGTGTTAGGGGATTAGGCGTAGGGCGGGGGTTGCGAGGGTTATTGGGGTGTCGCAGGACTCTCTGGCTTCGTTGAGGGCGGCTGCTGGGTCGGCCCAGGGGCGTAGGTGGGTTAGGACGAGGTGGTCCGCGGCGGCCTGCTGTGCCAGGGCGCCTGCTTGGGCCGGGGTGAGGTGGGTTTCGGCGGAGCCGGGGGTTTGGACGGACGCCGCTGCTTCGCACAGGAGGATGTTGGTACCGCGAGCGAGCTCCAGCAGTTCGGGGCATTCGCCGGTGTCGCCGGAGTAGGTGAGGGTGCGGCCGCCGGCGGTCACGCGGACGCCCAGGGCGGGGACCGAGTGCCGGACCGGGGCCGTCTCGATCGTGAACGGGCCCAGCGCGCAGGGTTCCGGGGGCGGGGTGCGCCAGTCGAAGGCGTACTCGTAGCGGGGCGGTGCGGCCTCTCCGGCGGGGGCGATCACCGGGAGCCGCGGGAACGGGCCGCGGTGGTGCCGGATGTAGGCGAGGGGGACGAGGTCCGCGCAGTGGTCGCGGTGGCCGTGGCTGATGATCACGGCGTCGATCTGGCGGGGGTCGGCGAAGCGCTGCAGGGGGCCGAGCGCGCCCGTGCCGGCGTCCAGGAGGAGCCGGAAGCCCGCGTGCTCCAGCAGGTAGCAGGAGCACGCGGCGTCCGGCCCCGGGACCGACCCGGCGCAGCCGATGACGGTCAGGATCACGGCAGGACGCGCGCGACCAGGTCGGCGACCGCGCCGTCCGCGCAGGGCGCGACGACGATGTCCGCGGCGGTGCGGACCGCCTCGGCGCCGTCGCCCACCGCGGCGCCGAGGCCGGCGACCTGGATCATGTCCAGGTCGTTGGGGTTGTCGCCGATCGCCGCGATCTCCGAGAGCGCCACGCCGCGGGCGGCGGCCAACTCGCGGAGCGCGGCGCCCTTCGTCGCGCCCGCCGGGAGCGCCTCCAGGTAGGTGCTCTCCGACCGGACGAGGGTGACGCCCTCGGCGTTCGCCGCCACGATCTCCTCGGCCGGGTCCATCAGCTCGGGGCGGTCGCAGACCATCATGACCTTGGTGATGTCGTCGAGCGGCAGGTCGCTCCACGCGCCGACGGGGGCCAGCGCGATGCCGTCCCGGTCGGCGTACTCGCGCAGCGCCGGGCTGACGGCGACCACGTGGGCGCGGCCGCCGCTGAACGCCACCGGCCACACCCCTGCGGGCAGGGAGCCGAACAGCATCGTCAGCTTCGCCCAGGTGGCCGCGCTCAGGCACCGCCGGTACAGGACGGCGCCGGTGCTCAGGTCGACCACGCGCGCCCCGTTGTAGAGGATCGCGGGGGTGGTGAGGCCGAGCGCCCGGTAGTAGGGGAGCGCGGCGGCCTCGCTGCGCCCGGTCGCGATGACGACCGTGCCGCCCGCGTCCATGAAGCGGCGCAGCGCGGCGAGGCCCGATTCGACGATCTCCTTGTCGCGGCCGACGAGGGTGCCGTCGAGGTCGGTGACGATCCAGTCGACCGTGCGGACGCCGGTGGTGCTCACGCGCCGGTCACCTCGCGCATGACGGAACCGTCGAGGTCGAACCCGCCGACGCAGGCCAGATAGCCGGGCGCCAGGTGGTCGGGGGCGCCGGGCTCCCCGCCGAGCGGCAGGTACGTCCCGCCCGCCTGCCGGACGAGCAGCAGCGCCGCGGTGATGTCCCAGGCGTTGATGGACGGGTCGTAGGCCACGTCGGTCCAGCCGGCGGCGACGTGCGCGAGGGTGAGCGCGGCGCTGCCGGGGCGGCGCAGCGTGGCGAACGCGTCCACCATCTGGCCGAAGCGGCGCAGCGCGGCGTCGCGGTCGGCGTCCAGCTCGCGGGCGTTCGGGTAGGACGTGGCGATGACGGCGGTCGCGTCGCGGGAGGCGCCCCGGCTCTGGATGGGCGTCCCGTTGCAGGTCGCGCCGCCGAGGGACGCGCTGAACATCTCGTCCCGCACCGGGTCGTACACCGCGCCCGCGACGACCTCGCCGCCCGCGACGGCGCCGATGGACACGCAGAAGAACGGCAGGCCGACGGCGAAGTTCGCGGTCCCGTCGATGGGGTCGACGTACCAGCGGATGTCGCCGTCCTCGCCCTGCGCGCCGCCCTCCTCGCCGACGACGACGCTGCCCGGCGTCTCCTTGCCGAGCACCTCCCGGATGGTCTCCTCCGCCGCGCGGTCGTGCTCGGTGACGGGGTCGTGCATGTCGCGCTTGGTGTCGACCTCGGGACGCGACCGGAACGCCGTCCGCAGCCGGTCCCCCGTGGCCCGAGCGGCGAGCTCGGCGATTCCGGCCAGTTCCCGCGATGCGGGGACATCGACGTTCATGCGTCTCCTTCTGTGGCGTTGATGAGCAGTTCCAGGAGCCCGTGGCCGTCGTCGACGACCGCGTCGGGGCGCGACCGGACCTCGTACGGGACGTCGTAGGTCCCCTTGGCGACCATGAGGATGTTGCCGCCGACGCCGGCGCGGTGCCCGCAGACGACGTCGCGGTCGAAGTTGTCGCCGGCGTACCAGGCGTCCGCCGGCTCGATGCCGAGGGCCCGGGTCGCGATCCAGATCATCTCCGGGTTGGGTTTGCGCACGCCGACCTCGTCGCTGTAGACCTCGAAGGCCAGCTTCCCGTCCAGGCCCGTCGCGGCGGTGAAGTCCCGGTGGACGGCGCCCGACAGCGCGTTGGACACGACCGCGCAGGGAATGCCGAGCGCGTCGGCGGCGTCCAGCAGCTCGGGGATGCCGGGCCGGATGCGGCGGTCCTGCCGCAGCTCCCCCATCCGCTTGCACAGCGGGGTCGCGTGCGCGATGACCAGCTGCCGGGCGGACGCCGGCCAGTCGGCGGCCACGTAGTCGCCCCAGAACGCGGCGTGCGTCATCTCCGCCGGCGCGTACGGGCGGGACATGGCGTCCTTCCAGCGCTTGTCGGCGGTCACGCCGGCCTTGATGTCGGTCTCGACGGCGGCGGCGTCGAGGTCGCGGCATCCGGCGCGGACGAGGGTCGCGTGCACCTCCTTCGCCAGCGCCGCCGACCAGCCCGCCCGGCGGGACGTCTCGACCAGCACGCCGCCGAAGTCGAGCAGCAGCGCCCGCGGCCTGCGCAGCGAACCGTTCACGAGGCCGCCTTCTGGACGGGGGCGGCCGCGTCGTCCCAGGCGCCGATCCGGGCGCCGTCCGCGGCGAACAGGTGCAGCCGCTTCGGCCGCGCCCAGCAGCGGAGCCGGTCGCCCGGCCCGGCCTCGGGGTCCTCGTGGGTGACGGCGAACATCTCGGTGTCGAGGACGCGCAGCTGCACGGTCCAGCTCGACCCGGTCGGCAGCACGGTCTCGATGACGGCCTCCTCCGACCAGGCCGTGTCGGGCACGTCGTCCGGCGAGGCCGCCAGCTTCAGCGCCTCGGGCCGGATGCCGACGCAGTGCGGTGCCCCGGCGCCGGCGCGCTTCTCCACGTACCGCAGCAGCGACCCGGCGACGCCGGCGGGCTCGGCCCCGATCTCGACGATGTTCATCGGCGGGCTTCCCACGAACTCGGCGACGAACCGGTTGCCCGGCCGCTCGTACATCTCCATCGGCGGTGCCACCTGCTGCAACTCCCCCTCCGACATGACCGCGATGTGCGTGGCCATCGTCATGGCCTCCATCTGATCATGCGTGACGAACACGACGGTCGCACCGGTCTCGTCGTGGATGCGCTTCAGCTCCGCCCGCATCTCCAGGCGCAGCCGCGCGTCCAGGTTCGACAGCGGCTCGTCCAGCAGCAGGACGTCGGGGTCGACGGCGAGCATGCGGGCCAGCGCGACGCGCTGCTGCTGGCCGCCCGACAGCTGCGACGGGTACCGGTCCATGCAGTCGGCGACGTGCACCTTCTCCAGCGCCTCCTCGGCGCGGGCCCTGCGCTTGTCGGCCGGGACCTTGCGCATCCGCAGCCCGAACTCGGTGTTCTTGCGGACGGTGAGGTGCGGCCAGAGCGCGTAGTTCTGGAAGACGAGCCCCATGTCCCGCTTCTCCGGCGGGATGTAGACGCCGCGCTCGACCGAGTCCAGGACCCGGTCCCCCACCGCGATCTCACCCAGCGTCGGCTGCTCCAGCCCGGCGATCATGCGCAGGGTGGTCGTCTTGCCGCAGCCGGACGGGCCGAGCAGGCAGGTGAACGAGCCGTCCGGGATGGTGAGGTCCAGGTCCTTCACCGCCGGGCGCGCGCCGCTCGTATAGGTCTTGACCACTCCGCTGAGGGTGATGGCCGGCATTGATCAACCTCCGATGCCCGAGGCCAGGCTGCTCTTGGTGAGCCGCTGGGCCAGGTAGGTCATGGTGAACGAGAGAAGGGCGATGATGAGCACGACCCCGTTGGCGAGCTGGGTGTAGCCGTAGTCGACGAGCCCGATCGACAGTGTCGTCAGCAGCTGCGTCCCGGACGTCGTCAGCATGATGACGATGCTGAGCTCCTTCAGCCCGGAGATGAACGGCAGCACCACGCCGGTGACGAGGGCGCCCCGCTGGATCGGGATGATGATCCGGATCATGCGGGTCGGCCACCGCGCGCCGCTGATCTGCGCGGCCTCCTCCGGTTCCCGGCCGAGCTGCATCATCGCCGAGATCCCGGACCGGGACGAGTACGGCAGGTGCGTGACGGTGAGCACCAGGACGAGCAGCGTGATCGTCCCGTAGAGGGCGGGGATCGGGCCGCGCCGCACCGCGAACAGCGACAGGCAGGCGGCGGCGAACGCGATGCCGGGGACCAGGTAGGGCAGGAACGACACCTGCCGCAGGAACCCCGAGACGCGGCTGCCCGCGCCGCGCACCACGACGTACCCGATCAGCAGCCCGAGGAAGCCGCAGAACAGCGAGGCGAGCCCGACGATCCGCAGGCTGTTCCAGGCGGCGTCCCACAGCTCGGTGCCGCGCAGCACGCCGTGCGGGAAGCCGACGGCGCCCTGGATGTCGGAGGCCAGCCAGAACTTGAGCGTGAAGTTGTCGGCGGTGAACACGCCGGGCACCTTGGTGATGGTCGAGAAGAACAGGGTCAGCACCGGGATGACGACGCTGGCGGCGAACACGGCCATGCCGAGGCCCCAGGCGGGCCAGCGCCAGCGCCGCAGGTCGCTGCGGCGGTCCATGGCGCCCTTCCCGCCGACCGTGACGAACCGGCGCTGCTCGCGGACGAGCCGCGTGTCGAAGACCACCACGAGCACGCCGATCAGCACGATCACGCCCGCGAGCGTGGACGCGACGCCGGTGCTGCGGTCCCGGATGGCGTGGTACAGGGTGGTGGACAGCACGTTGTAGTCGGCGGGCAGCCCGAGGATGTACGGGGTGCCGAACGTGCCGAGGACGCGCCCGAGGACGAGCAGCACCGCCGACGACAGGGCGGGCAGCATCAGCGGCAGCGTGATGCGGCGCATGACCGTCCGGCCGCCCGCGCCGAGGATGCGGGCCGAGTCCTCCAGCTGCGAGTCGATGCGGCGCAGCGCGTTGCCGAACAGCAGCAGGACGAACGGGTAGTAGTGCAGGCCGAGCGTGACGATGATCGGCAGCTGCCCGTAGGCGAGCCAGTCGGGGGTGTGGATCCCGGCGCCCTGCAGGTAGCCGACCTGCCCGCCGGACCCGTTGTTCTTGAACAGCGTCAGCCAGGCCAGCGCGAACGTCCAGGACGGCAGCATGTAGGGGACGACCAGCGCGCCGGCCAGGAACTTGCGGCCCGGGACGTTGGTGCGCGTGACGAGCCAGGCCATCGAGCCGCCGACCACGAGGGCGAACACGATGACGCCGACCGCGACCGTGAGGGTGTGCCACAGCGGTTCCCAGAACAGCAGGTGGCTGACGGGCGAGCGGAAGACCCGCCACAGGTAGTAGCTCGTCCACGAGCCGTAGTCGCGGCCCGAGCGCGCCTCGTCCCCGTACTGCACCCGGCCCGCGTCCGAGACCACCGAGACCAGCGGGGCGATGACGAAGTACAGCAGTGCGATGCTCAGCACGATGCCGAGGAGCACGGTGGGATCGCGCAGCAGCACGCGGGATCGGTAGAGCGCGCGCCGGCCGCGAGACGCCGGCCGTGCGGGGGCGTCGACCGCCATGGAAGGTTCCTCCGGGTGAGGGTGGAGCCCCGGCAGGCCGAGGGAGGGCGGCCTGCCGGGACGCGAGCGGGATCAGGAGTGGTTGACGCGCCAGAAGTCCTTGATGTCCTGGCGCGAGCGGAAGTCGGGGAGGAGGTTCTTCGAGGAGAAGGAGTAGAGCTGGGTGTTCCAGTCCGTCAGCCCGGGGGCGTTCTCCGGGCTCTGCCCGACCTCCTTGTTGCCGGACACGCCGCCGCTGCCGGACTCCAGCGCGAAGCCCTCCTTCGTCATCGCGAAGTGGACGAACAGCTTGGCGGCGTTCGGGTGCTCGGACTTGGTCGCGATCGTGGCGAACTTCGGGTACCCGAAGCCGACCCACGGCTGAAGGCCCTCGCAGACCTTCATGTGGTAGCCCTTCTCCTCGATGTCGCGGAACTTCGAGATGGAGAACAGGCCGATCCGCTTCTCGGTCTGGTTGGGCGCGCCGACCCCGGTCGCGACGTCCTCGTCCTCGGTGGTGAGCACCGGCGAGTTCTTCGCCATCCGCTTCACCCACTCGTAGGCGGCGTCCTTCTCCTTGGTGTCGAGCTTGCCCTTGCCGAGCTGCTCATAGGCGGCGGCGAGCTTGTCGGCGCCCTGCTCCGACATCTGCGTGAACCACTGGGTGAAGACCTCCTTGCCCAGCGGGTCCTGGTACATCACCTTGCCCTTCCAGGCCGGCTCGGTGAGCTCCCAGGCGTTCTTCACCGGGCAGCCCTGCGGGCTGAGCTTGTCGTTGTAGGCGAACACGTACGCCTTGCGGATCATCATCAGCGGGTTCCGGTCGGCCTCGTCGATGTTCTTGGCGAGGTCCGGCGGGATCCAGGTCTTGACGATCTTCTGCGGCAGCAGCTGGCCGGCCAGCATCGGGCCGTCCTCGAACAGGCTGACGTCGATGGTGACGTTGCCGGCCTGCGCCTCGCGGGTCATCTTCTCGGCGGTCGCGGCGGCCTTGGACTTCACGCCCTCGGCCTTGATGCCGTACTTCTTCTCGAACGCGGCGGCCACGTCCTTGACGTCGCCGCTGCCGTCGTAGGCGAGGACGCTGCCCTCCTTCTTCGCGGCGGCGATGAGCGCGTCGAGGTCGAAGCTCGCGGCGTCCTCGACGGTCGCCTGGGGGACGGCCTGGTCCGCCCCCTCCTGCTCGCTGGTGGACGGCGCGCAGGCGGTCAGCGCGGCGGCGAAGACGACCGCGGCGGCGCCGGCACGGGCCCGCCTGGCCCGGACGGTGTTGCGGATCATGATGGGTTCTCTCCTTGCGAGTCGCCGTCGGCCTGCGACCTGCGGCTGGGTGGGGGTGGGGGGTGAGGGGTCAGTGACTGCGTTTGAGCATCGCGTCCGAGAGCGCGTCGGCGGCGTCCCCGAGGCGCCGCCCCACCGCGTCCAGCCGGTCGAGCAGCTCGCGCCTGCGCAGGACGTCGATGTTGAGCGGGCCGGCGAACAGCAGCGCGAGCGCCGCCTGCCGGAACTCCCGGACGCGGTTGCCGGCCTTGCGCGCGCCCAGCGCCGCGATCGTGACGGCGGCGGGCTCGGCGAGGACCTTCCGGACGGCGGCGTCGAGGGCGGTCAGCCCTTCCAGCACCGCCTCCAGCGGCGGGACGGCGAAGCCGAGTTCGGGCGGCCCGAACATGTCGGCCTCGCGGACGAAGTCGCGGAGGTTGTCCAGGACGTCGTCGACGGAGCGGGAGAGCCGGTAGAGGTCCTCCCGGTCGATGGGGGTGGCCAGGACGCCGCGCAGCATCGCGGCGAGCGCGGCGCGCTCGGCGTCGCCGGCGTGCTCGATCTCGCCCATCCGGGCGCGGGCGGCCGCGGAGGGGACCCGCCCGGCGGCGAGCTCGCGGGCCAGTTCGGCGCCGTCGCGGGCGGCGCTGAGCTGCCGGGCGACCTGCCCGATGACGCGGTCGCCGGACCGGCCGCGCAGGTCGTCCCAGACGAGCCGCAGCCGGCGGGCGGGGCGGACGGCGGCGTTCACAGCGCCCTCATCGCCAGGCCGCCGACGACGCCGCCGGCGAACGCGAGCGGGAGGGTGAACACCCAGGCCGCGCCGATGCCGAGGACGTTCTGCCAGCGCACCCGCGCGGCGCCCTCGCTGGCGGCGACGCCGACGACCCCGGCGGTGACCGACTGCGTCATGCTGACCGGCGCGCCCGCGATCGAGCTGGCCGCGACGGACGCGGCGGCCGCCGCCTCGGTGGAGACCACGTGCAGCGGCCGGGCGAGCACCAGCCCGCGGCCGAGCCGCTCCCCCACCCGGTGCACGGCGCTGAGCGCGCCGGCGCAGAACACGACCGCGATCGCGATGAGCACCAGCGGGGTGGGCTGGACGGGCCCGATCGCGCCCAGCCGCCGGGTGGAGACGACGTGCCGCGCCACGCTGACGACGGCGAGCATCTTCTGCCCGTCGTTGGCGGCGTAGGCGGCGCACTGGGCGCTGTAGGCGAGGACGTGCGCGGTCCGCACGGCGCCGGGCATGCCGGCGAAGGACGGGATCCGCCGGGAGGCGAGCCCGAGCCCGTAGCCGACCGACATCCCGACGAGCGGGGCCGCCGCGCCGATGGCCAGGACGAGGGCGAGCCCGCGCCAGGAGACGTCCAGCCCCATGCCGAGCCCGGCGCCGCCGATGCCGCCCACGATCGCGAGGGTCAGGCTGGTCGGCAGCCCCCGCCGCGACAGCGCGGCGACGACGGCGAGCGCGACGGTCACGCCGAGCAGGAAGGCGAGGGCGCCGCGCCGGTCGCCGAGGTCGGTGAGCCCCTCGGTGAACGTCCGCGCGACGGCGACCGTCCACTGCGGGACGAGCACCAGCGGCACGAGCACCAGCGCCATCAGCAGGGGCCCCGACGAGCGGGGGTACCGGCCGCTCAGCCCGAGCAGGGCCGCGCCGTCGTTGACCCCGGTGACCCAGACGAAGGCCAGCGCCAGCGCGGCGAACGCCATCGCCCAGATCATCGCAGCTCCGCCAGCGCGACCCGGCGCCCCTCGCGCAGCGACAGCGTGGCCGCCTCGGCGACGAGGAACGCCTCCAGCGCCTCGTCCACGGTGCAGGGGCTCGGCGCGTTGCCCTTGGCCATCTCTAGGAACGTTCCAATCTCGTTCGCGTAGGCGGGGTCGAAGCGCTCCTGGAAATCGGTCCACGGGTCGCCGGACGGCCAGTCGACGCCGGGTTCGGCCGACCGGAGCGGAGCGCGCTCGTCCAGCCCGACCACCCAGGTGGCCTCCGTGCCGGCCAGCTCCATGCGGACGTCGTAGCCGGCGCCGTTGTACCGGGAGCCCTGCAGCGTGGCGATCGTCCCGTCGTCCATCTCCAGGACGGCGGCGCTCGTGTCCACGTCGCCGGCCGCCGCGAAGTAGGCGTCGCCGCGGTTGGCGCCGACGGCGGTCACCGCCGCGACCTCGCGGCCGGTGACCCAGCGCAGGATGTCGAAGTCGTGGATGTGGCAGTCGCGGAAGATCCCGCCGGAGGAGCGGACGTACTCGGCGGGCGGCGGCGCCGGGTCCGCGGTGACGAGGTGGACGCGGTGCAGGGTGCCGAGGCGGCCGTCCAGCACGGCCCGGCGCGCCGCCGTGTAGCCCGCGTCGAACCGGCGCTGGAAGCCGATGTGCACCGGGACGCCGGTCTTGGCGGTGCGGTCGCGGACCGCCAGCGTCGTGGTCAGGTCGGGGGCGACGGGCTTCTCGCAGAAGGCGGGGACGCCCGCGTCGCAGGCGCGGCCGAGCAGGTCGGCGTGCGTGGTGGTGGGGGTGGCGATGACGACCGCGTCGAGCCCGGCGCCGAGCACCGCGTCCGGATCGCCGGCGCCGGCGCCCATCGGCCCGGCGAGCGCCGCGGCGCGGCGGACGTCGGCGTCGCCGATGAGCAGGGCGTCCACCTGGGGGTGCCCGCCCAGGAACCGGGCGTGCCATGCCCCGATCCGCCCCGCGCCCAACAGTCCGACCCGCATGGTGCCTCCCAAGACCTGTCCGATCGGATGGCGAGTTCGCCGGGTGGACCGATGGTGGACACCGGCCGTTCACCTTCTCGTCATCTTCATGTGGCTTGAGGCACATTTGTAGCCCGCGCCGGACGGGCAGTCAATACTTTGTTCTTACATCTAGACGTTCTGACTTGAAGTCATCGCTACCTGACACTGTGTCCGGCGGCGCGGCGCGGGAGCGGTCCCGGTGGGCGCGGGTCAGCCGTCCCCGGGCGCGGGAAGGAGGCGGTTCAGCAGGTGGGCAGCGGTGACGACACCGAGCACGGCGCCCTTGGCGGGGTGCCGCGCGTCGTCGGAGACCGCGACCACGGGGCTGCGGGCGCCCGCCATGGCGCTCGCGATCTCCATCACGGTGGCGTCCGGGCCGACGACGGGGAGCGGCATCGGCTCGTCCTCGATCAGCTCGGCGACGGTCCGGCCGGCCAGCCGGGCGGCCAGCCGGTCGGCGTGCCGCTCGTCGTAGACGCGGGCGAGCGTCGGGTCGTCGCGGACGTGCGGCGGGACGATCCGGCGCAGCAGCCGCGAGCCGGGGACCACCGCGACCGCGCGCCGCCGCTCGTCCACCACGACGAGGCCCGGGAGCCCCTGACCTGCCAGGAGGCGGGCGGCGTCCATCGCGGAGTCCGCCGGCGTCACGGTCGGGTACTCGGCGGCGAGATCACGGGCGCGCACCCGACGACGGTATCCGAGGTCCGCCGGCGCGCGCCGGGCGGCGCGGCGCGGCGTTACAGAGCCCTGGACGCGGGCAGTGGGTCCCTGTACCCGATCCGGCCACCGTGGGAGCGTGATGAAGCACAAGATCGGCAGGGACGGCGTCGTCGTCGTCACCGGCGCCAGCGGCGGCATCGGCCGCGCCGCCGCGACGGCCTTCGCCCGGCGCGGCGCCGGGATCGCCCTCCTGGCGCGCGGCGAGAAGGGCCTGGACGGCGCCGCCGCCGACGTGACGGCGGCCGGCGGCCGGGCGCTCCCCCTCAGCGTCGACATGGCCGACACCGGCCGGGTGGAGGAGGCCGCGCGGCGGGCCGAGGACGAGCTCGGCCCCATCGACGTGTGGGTGAACGTGGCGTTCTCCTCGGTGCTGGCGCCGTTCTGGGAGATCGAGCCGGCGGAGTTCGAGCGCACCACCGAGGTCGCCTACCTCGGCTACGTCAACGGCACCCGGACCGCGCTGCGGCGGATGATGCCGCGCGACCGCGGCGTCATCGTCCAGTGCGGGTCGGCGATGGCCTACCGGGGCATCCCCCTGCAGAGCGCCTACTGCGGCGCCAAGCACGCCATCAAGGGCTTCCACGAGTCGCTGCGGACCGAGCTGATGCACGAGGGCAGCGGCGTGAAGGTGACGATGGTGCAGATGCCCGCGGTCAACACCCCCCAGTTCGACTGGGTCCTGTCGCGGCTGCGCAAGCGCCCGCAGCCCGTCCCGCCCATCTACCAGCCGGAGGTCGCGGCGGACGCGCTGCTGTACGCCGCCGAGCACCCCGCGCGCCGCGAGTACTGGGTCGGCGCGAGCTCGGTCGGCACGATCCTCGGCAACAAGCTCGCGGGCGGCCTGCTGGACCGCTACCTCGCCCGGACGGGCTTCGCGTCGCAGCACACCGACGAGGACGCGCGTCCGGACCGTCCGGCGAACCTGTGGGAGCCCGCCGACGGCCCCTCCGGCGAGGACCACGGGAGCCACGGCCGGTTCGACGAGCGGGCGCACGGGACGAGCCCGCAGCTGTGGGCGGGGCGGCACAAGTACCTGGTGGGGACCGCGACGGCCGGCGCCGCCGCCGGTGCGGCGGTCGGCGCGGCGAGGCTGCTGCGGCGCTGACGGACACGACGACATCACGACGAAGGAGAGATCAATGGCGCAGCAAGTGGCCGACTACGTCCTCCGGCGGCTGACGGAGTGGGGCGTCGATCGGGTCTACGGATACCCGGGCGACGGCATCAACGGGATGCTCGGCGCGTTCGACCGCGCGGAGGGGAAGCCCGAGTTCATCCAGACGCGGCATGAGGAGATGGCCGCGTTCATGGCGTGCGCGCACGCGAAGTTCACCGGCGAGGTCGGCGTCTGCACGGCGACGTCCGGTCCGGGGGCGATCCACCTGCTGAACGGGCTGTACGACGCCAAGCTGGACCACCAGCCGGTCGTCGCGATCATCGGGCAGCAGAAGCGGCTCTCCCAGGGCACCCACTACCAGCAGGAGGTGAACCTGGAGAACCTGTTCTCCGACGTGTCGGAGTTCTGCCAGATCGTCATGGCGCCGGGGCAGATGCGGCACGTCATCGACCGCGCGTTCAAGACGGCGCTCACCACCCGCGGCGTCGCGACGATCATCGTTCCGGAGGACGTCCAGGAGTCGGAGGCGGTGCCGTCGCCGCCGAAGGAGCACGGCTCGGTGTACTCCAGCGTCGGCTGGAGCCGGCCGCGGGTTCTGCCGAACAAGGAGGAGCTGCACAAGGCGGCGCGGATCCTCAACGAGGGCCAGAAGGTAGCGATGCTGGTCGGCCAGGGCGCGGCGAACGCGCACGCGGAGCTGATCGAGACCGCCGAGCTGCTCGGCGCCGGCGTCGCCAAGGCGCTGCTCGGCCGCGAGGTCCTGCCGGACGACCTGCCGTTCGTCACCGGCCCGATCGGGCTGCTCGGCTCGAAGGCCAGCGACGAGATGATCATGAACTGCGACGTGCTGTTCATGATCGGCACGAGCTTCCCGTACGCCGAGTGGCTGCCGGACGAGGGCAGCTGCAAGGGCGTCGAGATCGACATCGACGGCCGCATGATCGGCATCCGCTACCCGATGGACGCGCACGTCGTCGGGGACGCCAAGGAGACGCTCCGGGAGCTGATCCCGCTGCTCGAACGCAAGAAGGACCGGTCCTGGCGCAAGGAGATCGAGAAGAACGTCCGCGCCTGGGACACGGTCATGGACAAGCGCGCGGGGCAGAACTTCGAGGGGAAGATCAACCCGCAGGCCGTCGCGCACGAGGTGTCCCCGCTGCTGCCGGACGGCGCGATCCTCACCGCCGACTCGGGGTCGGCCACCAACTGGTGGGCCCGGCACATCAAGCTCCGCGACGGGATGCAGGCGTCGCTGTCGGGCACGCTCGCCACGATGGGGCCCGGCGTCCCGTACGCGATCGCGGCCCGGTTCGCGTTCCCGGACCGCCCGGTGATCTGCTTCGTCGGCGACGGCGCGTTCCAGATGAACGGCATGAACGAGATGCTCACCGTCAAGCGGTACGCCGACCGGCTGGCCGGCTCCCCGCCGCTGGTCTTCGCCGTGTTCAACAACCAGGACCTCAACCAGGTCACGTGGGAGCAGCGCGCGATGGGCGGCGACCCGAAGTTCAAGGGCTCGCAGAACATCCCGGACTTCGCGTACGCCGAGTTCGCCGAGATGTGCGGCCTCAAGGGCATCTACTGCGACAAGCCGAAGAAGGTCACCGACGCCTGGAAAGAGGCCCTCGCCAGCGACCGGCCCGTCGTGGTCGAGTTCGTGGTGGACGACGAGATCGCCCCCATCCCGCCGCACATCATGAAGGACCAGGCGAAGAAGGCGGTCAAGGCGGGCCTCAAGGACCCGCAGAAGGTCGGCATGGCGGCCCGCGGCTTCCGGCAGAAGCTCACCGACATGTACGAGAACATGCCGGGCCGCAGGCACGACTCCTAACTACTCCTAGAGCTGGGTCTCGGCGTAGTCCTCCGGGGAGAACTCGATGCGGGGCTGCGCCCGCTCCAGGAGGTCGAACGCCTCGGGGACGGTGGCCGCCCAGCCGATGGCGTCCCAGATCCGGGGGCGGGCGAAGCCCTGCTCGGTGAGCCCGACCATCAGTTCGCGCAGCGGGTCGTACACGCCGGTCGGGTCGAGGATGACGACGGGCTTCTCGTGCATCGCGAGGACCCGGGCCGTCCACACCTCGAACAGCTCCTCCAGCGTGCCGATGCCGCCGGGCAGGACGAGGAACGCGTCGCTGCGCCGGTCCATCTCGCCCTTGCGGGCGCGCATGTCGGGCGTGATGATCAGCTCGTCGTTGTCCTCGTCGGAGATCTCGACGTCGACCAGGCCCTCGGGGATCACCCCGACGGTCCGGGCGCCGCCGGCCCGCGCGGCGCGGGCGACGGCGCCCATGCACGACACCCGGGCGCCGCCGCTGACCAGGCTGTGGCCGCGCCGGGCCAGTTCGGCGCCGGCCTCGGCGGCGAGGTCGACGTGGCGGCGGTCGATCGTGCCGCTGGACGAGCAGAACACGCAGATGGCAAGGGGCTTCGTCACCGGGCCAATCTAACCGCTCAGCGGGTCGCGAGGTCGCGGCGCCGGAAGCCCGCCATGCCGAGCGCGGCCAGGACGGCGGCGAGCGCGGCGAGCCAGACCAGCGGCGCGACGGTGAAGTCCCGCCCGATCTTCGGGACGTGGGTGAACGGCGAGACGTCCATCGCCCACTGGTCCAGGCCGAGCGCGGCGCCGAAGAGCGTGATCAGCGCGCACACCGCGACCGCCGCCCACGCACCGCCGGACACCCCGGGGAGCAGCCCGAACAGCGCGACCGCGAGCGCGGCGACCAGCCAGACGGCGGGCAGCTGCGCCAGCGCGGCGCCGAGGACGCGCGGCACCTCGCGGCCGGGGTCGCCGGTGTCGACGCCGTGCGCCGTCCCCGCGGCGAGCCCCGCGACGGCGAGGACGGCGGCCGAGCCGAGCAGCGGGAACAGCAGGTGGCTCACCGCCCAGCGCAGCCGCCCGGTCGCGGTGGCGAGCAGCGGTTCGGCGCGCTGCGCGGCCTCCTCGGTGCGCAGCCGCAGCGTGGCCGACACCGCGTAGGCGGCCGCGATGAGGCCGAGCATGCTCATCACCGACGCGAAGTAGGCGTCGGTGATTCCGCTCTCGCCACCGATCTGGGTGAAGATCCGCGCGAGGTCGGGGTTGTCCTTCAGCATGTCCTGAACCCCGCCCGCGACCGCGCCGTAGACGATGCCGAGCGCGAGGAAGCCGGCGAGCCACCCGTAGAGGGCGTGGCTCTGCAGCCGCCAGGCGAGCCCGAACGGCCCGGACAGCCGGGCCGGGGCGTCGGCCCGGCCGAGTTTCGGCGGCAGCACGCCCGCGCCGACGTCCCGGCGCGCCGACAGCGTCCCGGCGGCGGCCACCAGGACCGCGACGAGGACGACGACCAGCGCGAGCGTCCACCAGCGCTCGCCGCCGTAGGCGCGGATCCGGTTGATCCAGCCGAACGGCGACAGCCAGCCGAGCCACGACAGCGAGTTCCCGGCGCCGCCGACGTCGGCGGCCATCCGGACCGCGAACGCGCCGCCGAGCGCGGCGAGCGCCGTTCCGCGCGCGGCGCCCGCGCCCTCGCTGAGCTGCGCGGTGACGCCCGCGACCGCCGCGAAGACGCAGCCGCCCGCGGCCATCTGCAGGCCGAACGCCAGCGACCCGGCCAACGGCAGGCCCTGCGCGGCCATCCCGGCGGTGAGCAGGGCGGCGAGGACGAGGTTCGCCGCGAACGTGACCAGGAGCGCGGCGGCCAGCCCGGCGCCGCGCCCGGTGACGGTGGCGCCGAGCAGCTCGCGGCGGCCCGCCTCCTCCTCGGTGCGGGTGTGCCGGACGACGGTGAGCGCGCTGATCAGCCCGACCACGACCGGGATGAACCCGGACCGCTGCGCGATGATGCTGCCGAGGTCGGTGTCGTACATCGGCCCGTAGAGGGCCAGGAACGTCGGGTTCGTCCCGGTGGTCAGCGCGTACTGGAGCCGGTCGGCGGCCTCCGGGTAGAGGCCGTCGGTGGCGCCGACGAAGCCGAGCGGGATCACCGCGATCCAGACCACCCAGGCGGGCAGCAGGACCCGGTCGCGGCGCAGGATCAGCCGGATCAGCCCGCCGGTCCCGGTGAGCGCGTTCACAGGCCCGCCTCCTGCAGCTCGTCCTTGTAGTGGCGCAGGAACAGCTCCTCCAGCGTCGGCGGGCGGCTGACCAGGCTGCGGACGCCGATGCCGGTGAGCACGCGGAGCGCCGCGTCGAGCTGCGGCGTGTCCACCTCGAACGTGACGCTGGTCCCGTCGATCCGGACGTCGTGGGCGCCGGGCAGCGCGAGGCCGTCCGGCGGCGCGGCCAGTTCCGCGTGGATCGAGGTGCGCGTCAGGTGCCGCAGCTCGTCGAGCGTCCCCGACTCGACCGCCACGCCGTTGCGGATGATCGTGACGCGGTCGCAGAGCGCCTCGACCTCGGACAGGATGTGGCTGGACAGCAGGACGGTCCGGCCCGCGCGCCGCTCCTCGCGGACGCACTCCTGGAAGACCTCCTCCATGAGCGGGTCGAGGCCGGAGGTCGGCTCGTCCAGCAGCAGCAGCTCGGCGTCGGACGCGAGCGCCGCGACCAGCCCGACCTTCTGCCGGTTGCCCTTGGAGTAGGCGCGGCCCTTCTTGCGCGGGTCCAGCTCGAAGCGGTCGAGCAGGTCGCTCTTGCGGCGCGGGTCCAGGCCGCCGCGCATCCGGCCGAGCAGGTCGATGACCTCGCCGCCGGACAGGCTCGGCCACAGCGTCACGTCGCCGGGCACGTAGGCGAGCCGGCGGTGCAGCCGCGTCGCGTCCCGCCAGGGGTCGCCGCCGAGCAGCCGCACGGTGCCCGCGTCGGCGCGCAGCAGGCCGAGCAGGACCCGGATCGCGGTCGACTTCCCGGCGCCGTTCGGGCCGAGGAAGCCGTGCACCTCGCCGGGCCGGACGGTCAGGTCGAGACCGTCCAGCGCGCGCGTCCGGCCGAAGCTCTTGACCAGGCCGGATACGGATATCGGGGGCGTGTCAGCGGTCACCGGTACTCCTTGTGGGGGGCTGCCCGCCGGCGGCGAGCATGGACTTCAGGGAGGCGCGCGCCTGCTCGACCAGTTCGGGCGACATGAGGTCGTCGTTCAGGACCTCCAGCGCCGCCAGCGCCATCCGGGGGTAGCCCTCGGCGGTGAGCGTGTCGGCGCCGAGGGCCCGGGACAGGTGCTCGTGCAGGACGACCATGCCGACGCTCATCGCCGTCAGGACGGTGGCGTAGGCGTGCAGGTCATCGGTCTTGGGCTCGTTCATGCCGGCGGTGCCGCGCTCGAGGATCTCCGCGGAGAACGCGACCGCGTCGTCGAAGAGGGTGTTGGCCGCCGCCGAGCCGTCGGTGAGGGAGCGGGCCAGGTACCGCTGGACGGGCAGGGCCGTCCGCATGGCGATCGCCAGGAAGCCGGGGTCGCCCAGCCCGCCGTCGAGGGCCTCCTGCTTGGTCTCGCGGATCACCGCGATGACGTGCTCGTCGCACGCCTGGCGCAGCGCCTCCTTCGTCCCGAAGTGGTGCTGCACCAGGGCGGGCGAGACGCCGGCGGCCCCGGCGATGCCGCGGATGGTCGCGCCCTTCACGCCGTGCTCGGCGAACTCCAGCATCGCCGCGTCCCGGATGCGGGCCCGCCCGGTCAGGTCCTCGTTCCGCTCCATCCACCCCGCCTGTACATATGTTCAGTAGCCTGTACAGTCGTACACTGTACCTCTGTACAGGCCCCCGTCAAGCGGTGCGGTCGAGCGGTGCGGTCTAGCGGTGCCGTCGAGCGGGTCAGCCGCCGCCGGGCAGCTCCCCGAGCTTCACCTGGACGGTCTTCTTCGAGCCGTCCTGCTTCTGCACCTCGACCTTGACCGTGTCGCCCGGCTTGAGGTTCGCGAGCACCGACGACAGCGCCGTCTGGTCGGGCGTCGCGGTGCCGTTCACCGACAGGATCAGGTCGCCCGCCGCGATGCCCGCCCCGGCCGCGCCGCCGCCCCGCTGGACCTCCACGACGGCGACCGCGGAGCGCTGCCCGCTCTGCGGGTCGACGATCGTGCGGACCGTCACGCCGAGCGCCGCCCGCCCCGAGTTCGACACCTTCCCGCTCTGCACGAGCTGCGGGACGATCATCTTGACGGTGTTGCTCGGCGTCGCGAACCCGATGCCGGCGGCCTGCCCGCCGACCGACGGGTCCGACGCGGCGGCCGTCGGGACGCCGATCACCTGCCCGCTCAGGGTGACGAGCGCGCCGCCGCTGTTGCCCGGGTTGATCGCCGCGCTCGTCTGGATGGCGTCGGCGATCGTGGACCCCTGGAAGGCACCCTCGCCCTTGGTCGACACCGTCCGGTGCAGCGCGGACACGATCCCGTTCGTCACGCTCCCGGCCAGCCCGAGCGGGTTGCCCATCGCGAGGACGATCTGCCCGACCCGCGCCTTGCCCGAGTCGCCCCACGACGCCGGCTTGAGGTTCCCGCCGTTCACCTTGACGACGGCGAGGTCGTCGGCCGCGAACGCGCCCACGAGGTCGGCGCCCAGCGTGGCGCCGCCGCCGGACGACGTCACCTCGATCTTGCGCGCCCCGGCGACCACGTGCGCGTTCGTGACGATGTGGCCCTGCCCGTCGTAGACGACGCCGGACCCCTCCCCCTGGTCGGTCTGGATCTTCACCACCGACGGCAGGACGGCGTCCACGACCTTCTCGTACTGCTGCTGCAGGTCCGTCGCCGACCCGGACACCGGCGCCGACGTCCGCGCCGACGTCGACGCGGCGTTCTCGGCGTCCCCTCCACTGCACCCCGCCAGCGCCAGCAGCCCCGCCGCCGCCACCGCGCAGGCCCTGACCATCGCGTTCCTGTCCACGCTCCACCTCCAGAGTGGACAGTTCCCCCCGTCCGCGGATCAGCCGCCGAAGAGGTCACGATTTTGCTTCACCGTGGCCGCCCGGCGGGGGCGGCGACCTGCGGGCACGCCGCCGTGTCCGACCAGGAGCGCGCGCGGGAACTGCTCGGCATCCCCGATGACCGGATCTGTGCCCTGCTGATCGCGCTCGGCCGGCCCGCCGACCGTCCGCTGCGGCCCATCCGGCGGCCCGACCGCAGGCCGTTCGGCGAGGTCGTCCACGCGGGCCGCTGGTAGGAGCCGGTCACCCCTCCCGTTCGGGCGGGCGGACGAAGGCCGCCGCCATGACGACCGCCACGATGCCGAGCGGGACGACGGCGGCGGTGCCGCCCCAGTGCCGGAACGCGTAGCCGCCCGCCAGCGCGCCCGCCAGGAAGAACACCACGACCAGGCCCTGGAGCACGTGGTCCGGCGGGTCCTGCCGCGGCGGCGGCCCGCCGCGCAGGCGGCCGGTGAGCCCGACGGTCAGCGAGGTGAGGGTGCCGGTGATGAAGACGGTCGTCACGCCGCGCACGCCGAGCCGGGTCACCGCGCCGCTCTGCAGCCCCATCGCGATCCCGGCCAGCACGATGTAGCCGTAGCGCGGCAGCCCGTGCGCGGGGTCGCCCCCGGCCTGCCACCAGACGAACCAGGCCGCCAGCGGCAGCGTCTCCGCCGCCAGGCAGGACGCGAGCGCGCGGCGGTGGCCGGCGAACACCTGGCTGGCGGCGGCGCCGAGGACGAAGCCGCCGAGCGCGCACACCGAGCGCAGGACCGCGCCGGTCTGCGCGGACGCGATGCCGATGCCGAGCAGCGCGGTGTTCCCCGTCATGTTCGCGGTGAACACGTGCCCGAGGCCCAGGTAGCTGATCACGTCGGTGGATGCGGAGGCCAGCGCGAGCACGGGCAGGATCGTCGCGCGCCCCGCGACGCTCACCCGCGCCTCGTCCCCGGTATCGCCGGCGCCTGCCGCGTCTCGGCCGCACGGGGCTTCGCCATGTACGTCGTCTCCGATCGTCGTTCGCCGGCCCGCGGGACCGGGCCGCTAGGCCGCCGGGCGGGCGCCGTGCACCCGGTACGGCTCCGCGTCGTCCCACTTGACCTCCAGGCCGAGGCCCGGCCGGTCGGCCGCGGGGCGGAGCGCGCCGTCCGCCGGGCTGAGGTTCCCGTCGAAGAGCAGGTGCTCCACGCGGACGTGGTCGTGGAAGTACTCCAGGTGGCGGAGCCGCCGCACGGCACAGAACGCGTGCGCGGACACGGCGGGCGCGCAGTGCGCCGACAGGTCGATCTGCCGCGCCGCCGACAGACCGGCGACCTGCAGCAGGCCGGTGACACCGCCGCAGCGGGTGACGTCGGCCTGGAGGCAGTCGACCGCCGGGCCCTCCAGCAGGTCGGCGAAGTCCTTCAGGACGAACCCGTACTCGCCGGCGGCGATCTCGGTCCGGCCCGGCCCCTGCTCGCGCACCTGCCGCAGCCCGGTGGTGTCGTCGGAGGGCACCGGCTCCTCGAACCAGCGGACGTCCCACTCGTCGCCGAGCCGCCGCGCCCAGTACAGCGCCTCCTTGCGGGTCAGGGCGCCGTTGGCGTCGGTGAACAGCTGCGTCGCGGCGCCGACCGCCTCGCGGACGGCGGTGAGCCGCCGCGGGTCCTGCTCCGGCCGCCGCGAGATCTTCAGCTTGACGCGCGGGATGCCCTGCTCCGCCCAGCCGCCGAGCTGGGCGGTGAGCCGGTCCAGCGGGTAGTTCGTGAAGCCGCCGCTGCCGTAGACCGGCACCCGGTCGTGGAAGGCGGGCAGCACCGCGGCCAGCGGAAGGCCGAGGAGCCTCGCCTTCAGGTCCCACAGCGCGATGTCGACGGCGGACACGGCCATCGCCCCGACGCCGGGACGCCCGGCGTTGCGGATCCCGGCGAACATCCGGGCCCAGGTCGCGGGCGGGTCGAGCGCTCCGGAGCCCCGCACGGCCGGCGCGAGCTTCGACTCGATGAACGCGGCGACGGAGGTGTCGCCGTAGGTGTAGCCGATCCCCGTCTCACCGCCGGCCCGCGCCTCGACGAGCACCATGGTGGTCGAGTCCCAGGTGAGGGTGCCGTCCTCCTCCAGGCCGTCCGGCCCGTCCGTCGGCACCTCGAAGGCGTGGACGGTGATGCTCTCGATCTCCGCGTCGGCGCCCGCTCGCATCGCCCCTCCCTTCCACGAGCGTCTCCTACCGCGGAGGGAGGGGCCGAAACGAACGGGCGGGCGAGGCCGGCCTCCGGGCCGGCCCGCGGCGGATCACTGCCAGCTCGCCGCCCAGGTCGAGGCGTCGATCTCGCCGTCGTCGGGGATGCCCGCGCGCTGCTGCAGCGACTTGGCGACCTTGCTCGACCGCGGCCCGTACCAGCCGTCGACGCGCAGCGTGTACCCCTTCTTGCACGCCTGCCGCTGCCACTGCTCGACGTCCATGCCGTGCATGATCGGCATTCCGGGGCCCGCGTACTTCAGCGTCCGGCGCGGGAACGCCGGCATGCCCCTGACCAGCTGGACGATGGTGCGGCGCGGCCGGCGGTGCTTGCCGCCGAACCCGCGCTGCAGCCAGGGCGCCCACTGGATCGGCGCGGCGTACTCCGGCGCCGCGGCGCCCGTCCCCATCACGTCTTGACTCATTGAATCCACCGTTCGTTTCTCTCTGTGCAGATGTTCGGCGCGGGCCGGGCCGGGCCGCGCCCCGGTCAGCGCGGTGCGAGGCAGGGCCCCGGCACCGCGGCCAGCCGGGACATCTCGACGCCGATCACGATCGCGCCGACCAGGGCCAGCGCGATGACGCACACGATGACCGCCAGCTCCGTCCACACCCGGGAGCGCCCCGGGACGGGCGCGATCTCGGGCTCGTGCAAGGTCATGTCTCTGTTCCGTCCATGTCTCAGGCCGGCGGCCACGCCCGGGTGGCCGGCGTGGCCGCCGGCGGCGGCGGATCTCCTCCCCCATCCGAGACCCGCCTCCGAAGGTCGTCCCCTTCCCCCCACGGCGGGGGACGACGTGGTCCTCAGCGGCGTCTCACCGCCCGTCCCAGCTGTGCAGCCGGACGAGGCGGCGGAGCTGCTCGGCGTGCGCGCCGGAGCCGTCGCGCGACAGCGACTCCCAGCGTTTGGCCAGGTCGTAGCAGGCTTCGGTCAGCGAGCGGTGTTCGCTGAGCGCGGCCGTCCCGAGCGCCTCGGCCCGGTGCCGCGCCGCCACCGCCTCGTCGCGCTGCGAGGCGATGAGCCGGACGGCCTTCTCCGCCCGGCCGAGCCGCGCCAGCGTCTCCGACGCCTTCCAGGCCAGCCGGCGGCGGCGCCGCACGGCGTAGGCCAGCAGCCCCAGCATGATCGCCGCGACCAGTGCGGCGGCCTGCTCCCCGCTCACCGCGTCCACCTCACGTTCCGGCGGCGCTCTTGGACCGTCCGCTCCGCCGCACCAGGGACACCACGCCCCCGGCGCGCGACTGCGCCCGCGCCGGCTCCCGCTGGGGGGCCTGGTGATCGGGGGGCTGCTGGCCGGGGGCCTGCTGGACGGAAGTCTGCTGGCCGGCCGCGTCCAGCGCGTCACCGTCCGGCGGCTCCGCGTCCTGCATGGGCGCGTCCTGCATGGCCGGGGTCTGCGGGTCGGTGTCGGGCAGGGCGGTGTCGGGCAGGGCGGTGTCCGGTTCGGGCGCGTCGCGCGGGTCCGGTTCGCCGGCGGGCGGCCAGGCGCGGACCGCGAGGACCTCGTCCAGCAGCGGCCACGCGCTGGGGACGCCGTCCTCGTCGAGAAGGGTCAGCTGCCCGCCCTCGACGGAGCTGAGCAGGCCGATCTCGCGGGTGCCGTCGGCGTTGTCGACGCGGACCTGGCGGCCCAGCAGCGAGGCGAAGGCGCGGGGCACGCCGACCGGGACGTCCGGCTCCGGCATGCGGGGCGGCGGGGCGCCGGTGCGCGCCCGCTCGTCGGCGTGCAGGGCGACGACGTGCGCGGCCGCGTAGAGGGCGCGCATCGACTCGGCCAGGTGCCCGAACTGGGCGGCGGAGGCGTCCGCCGGCAGCGCCATCCGGATGCTGCCGATCGCCAGGCCGAGCCCCTCCTCCTCGCCGGCGACCTCGCGGATCTCACCGGGCGACGGGATGGGCGCGGCACCGTGCGCGATCGTCAGCAGGAATTTGGCCTCGGCGGCCAGCCCCTGGTGCCGGTGCAGGACCTCCATCACCTGGAAGGCGGCCCTGCGGTGGTTCTCGAGTTCCTCGTGGGCCCGTTCGACGGCGACCTCGTGCTCGGCGACGGACGCGGCGAGGCCGTTGACGGTGCCCTGACTCAGCCAGTTCATCGGACGCCTCCGGGGAGGCCGGTCCCGGATGCGGCATAGGGAGAGGGTGGTGCGGTGTTCATGTGGCTTTCCTTCTGCGGGGCTTCTTACGGGTCTCGGCACCCGTGGGAGATCAGTTCGACCGGTCCCAGCGCTCGGCCGGCTCGACCGGGCACGCGCCCATGTCCTTGATCGCTTCAAGGTCCTCGTGGGCGAACCGGAACAGGCGCTTGCCGTAGCGGCGATGCGGTATCTCTCCCCGGCTCGCCGCCCGGACGAGCCAGTCACGGGTGAACGACGTGATCTCTGCGGCTTCCTGCGGTGTGTACAGAAGCCGTCGGTCCACGGGGATCTCGCTGCTTGGAGAGCTTGACATGACGGGAAGCGTAACGCATCTCAGTGCGTCGTGCAGCTTCAAGACGCGTTTTAACCATGTCATGTGTTGTTCGATGCCCTCCGTTGTGCAGGCATCCGATGGCAGGGCCCCAAAACGCGTTACGACTCGTCAAAGTCCGTTTTGCTCCGCTACACTTACGCACCGTGTCAGGCCGTCACCCCGCGACACGAGAAGGAGCCTGATCACGTGGACGACCTCGACGACATGGACGACATGGACGCCCTCGGCCACCCGCCGGAGGCGTGGCGGAGACTGGGACAGATCGTCCGGCAGCGCCGGATCGAACTGGGCTTCGGCTCCCAGGCCAGCCTCGCCGCGGAGGGCGGCCCGTCGCTGTCGGTGGTGAACAAGATCGAGACGGGACGCGGCCGGGACTACACCGACCGCGTCATCATCCCCCTGGAGGACCGCCTCGGCTGGCGCCGCGGCAGCTTCCGCACCATTCTCGACGGCGGCGACCCCGTATCCGCGGACGCCACCGCTCCCGCCACCGCCGCGCCGGCCACCGAGCACACCCAGGACGGGAACTATCCGGAGGAGGTGGTGGGCGACGCGTTCCTGCGCTTCATCTGGGACGCCCCCGAATCGCTCGCCGACGACGAGGACAAATGGGCGGCGGTGACCGGTGTCCTGTTGAAGCGCATGCGACCGGCGCCGAGATCTCTTGATGTGCAGCCGGACCGCCAGCAGAAGGCCGACAACATATAGCGTCGGTAACTGGGTAGCAGGCGAACCTGCAATCCAGTTTTTCTGTCTGAGCGGTCGTGCTGCCGGGGGCGCGGAACGGACGCGGATGACGTGATCGGGAGACGACGTCATGGATGTTCCTGATGAACAGCGCCTCAAAGAGACCATCGACCGTCTGACCCGCGAGAACGCCAAACTGCGCACACAACTGGCAGTGGCGCAGCAGTGGAACCCGCCCCTCGACCTGGAACGCGCGTTCCGGTCGGCACGGGGCTGGCAGTGCCTCGCGGTACCTCTCATGCCCGAAAAACCGACGCTCATTCTCATCAGCGGAAGCAAAGCCGGAAAGGACGACATCGAGGAGGAGGAGGACGAGGCGGGCGAGGTGTGGCGCCACCTGCAGACCGCCGCCGCTCCGGGCGGCCGCATCGGCCCGTTCGCGCGCGCCAGGATGCCCAGCCGCCTGCTGGGCTACCTGCGCGAACAGAGCGGCCGCACGGTCATCGTGCTGAATCGCGACCTGCGCCGCGGCCAGGTATCGCGGGCCGCGCGAATGCTCCGGGAGGGCTCCAAAAGGAGCCGTCCCGCCCGCCTGCTGGAACTGTCGGCCATTCCGCTCCTGAGCCTGTGCGCGCTGTTCCACGGCGACATGGCCAAGAGCGCGGTCGGAATCTCGGCCGCGGCCGCCGCCGGCCCGGCCGCGACTATCATACTTCCGGCGGCGGTGGCATCCGCAATAAGTCCGAACCTGGACGTCCATACGGTGACCCTGCGGTCGGCGCCGCCATCGCACAGCAGATCCGTCGATAGGCCGCCGATGTGGCCGCCCGATGCCGCCGCTCCGCCGGGCATCATCCCTTCGCCCGTCTATCCGAGTTCCCCGGTCTATCCGAGTGGCCCGGTCTATCCGGACACCAGGGATCCGTCGCGCTGACGGAAAAGCGACCGACCGACCGATCAACCGGGGTGTTCGCTTCTTTCACTCCGCGTGTTTCTCGCACGACGGGGTGTTGACGATAAATCCGACCGAGCCCTGCACGTCCATCCGCGCGTCCAGGAAGAGGCGGACACCCTCGGTTTCGACCACCTCGTCGGTCGCGGCCGGACCGGCCGCCCCGGCCTACTCGAAGTCGTCGGGACTGAGATCCTCCATCTGGCCGCCGCGCCCCTCGGGAGAGTCGGGCCTGAACTCCCCGGGGTGCACCTCCGGGTGCTCCTCCTCGGCCGTCGCCGCCGGCGGCATCGGCCAGGCCCCGTGGACCTGCTCCTCCGGCTCTCGCCGGGCCTCGCCGGCGCTGCCGCCCGGTGTCCGCTCCGTCATGATCTGTCCCCCCTCTCGACCGTTCACCGCCGCCCTACCCGGCCAGGCCGCCGCCACACGCCGCATCCCGGCCCGGACACTGTCGTAACTGCACAACGAGTCGCCGCCGGCGGGCCGGTCGGCACAACGCGCGCAGCGGCCGGCGGTTCCTAGCATGACCGCGGAACGCCGCAGCCGAGCGGCATCGCGACGCGGGACCAGGGGGCGCCATGAGCGGCAGGACGGAGCTGCGGAACTTCGTCGGCGGGGAGTTCGCCGCGGCGGCCGGCGGCGGCGCGATGGAGATCACCGACCCCGCCACCGGCGAGGTGTACGCGACGGCGCCCCGGTCGGACGCGCGGGACGTCGACCTGGCCTGCGCGGCGGCCGAGCGCGCGTTCGCCGGATGGCGGCGGACCACCCCCGGCGAGCGGATGGCCTACCTGCTCCGCATGGCGGACGCGATCGAGCGGCACGCGGACGAGCTGGTCGCGATCGAGTGCCGCGACACCGGCAAGCCGCCCGCGCTGACCCTGCGGGAGGAGATCGTCCCGATCGTGGACCAGATCCGCTTCTTCGCGGGGGCGGCGCGGATGCTGGAGGGGAAGGCGACGGCGGAGTACGTGCGGGGGCACGTCTCGTCCGTCCGCCGGGAGCCGATCGGGGTCGTCGGGGCGATCGCGCCGTGGAACTACCCGGCGATGATGGCGGTCTGGAAGTTCGGTCCCGCGCTGGCGGCGGGCAACACGATCGTGCTGAAGCCGTCCGACACGACTCCGGCGAGCGCCGTCTACCTGGCGGGGCTGTTCGCCGACATCCTGCCGGCCGGGGTGTTCAACGTCGTGTGCGGCGACCGGGAGACCGGCGCCGCGCTGGCCGCGCATCCCGTCCCGGCGATGGTGTCGATCACGGGCAGCACGGCGGCGGGACGGGCGGTCGCCCGGTCCGCGGCCGACACCCTCAAGCGCGCCCACCTGGAGCTGGGCGGCAACGCCCCGGTGGTCGTGTTCGGGGACGCCGCGATCGAGGCGGCCGCCGAGGGCATCGCGTTCGCCGGCCTCTTCAACGCCGGTCAGGACTGCACCGCCGCCACCCGGGTGATCGTGGCGGAGGAGGCGCACGACGCGTTCGTCGACGCGCTCGTCGCGCAGGTCCGGCGGGTGGGCCTGTCCCCGGACGAGTCCGGCGACGGCGCCCTCTACGTCCCGCCGCTCAACAACCCCGGGCAGCTCGCGCACGTCGGCGGGCTCGTCGCGCGGGCGCCGGCGCACGCGAAGGCGCTGGTCGGCGGCGCGCCGGCCGGCCGCCCCGGATACTTCTACCTCCCGACCGTCGTCGACGGCGTGACCGCCGACGACGAGATCAGCCGCACCGAGATCTTCGGCCCGGTCATCACCGTGCAGACGTTCGGCGGCGAGGCCGACGCGATCCGGCAGGCCAACGACTCGCCGTACGGGCTGGCGTCCAGCGTGTGGACGCGCGACCACGGCCGGGCGCTGCGCGTCTCCGCCGCCATCGACGCGGGTCACGTCGGCGTGAACTGCCACCTGCCGCCGGTACACGAGATGCCGCACGGCGGGGTGAAGCAGTCCGGCTACGGCAAGGACCTCTCCCTCTACTCCGTCGAGGAGTACACGCGCGTCAAGCACGTGCTGTCGGCGCTCGGCGAGGACGCCCAGTGACCCGCGTGACCCCGGCGACCCGCCCCACCCATCCAGCACTTGGAGGCTGCACCCCATGACGGACGCACCGAGGATCGGCCCGGTGGACGCGACGAAGATCCCCCGCTACGGCGAACCGGCCACCTTCGCTCGGCTGCCCCGGACCGACCAGGTCGACCACGTGGACGTGGCGATCGTGGGGGTGCCGTTCGACACCGGTGTCTCCTACCGGCCGGGGGCGCGCTTCGGGCCCGGCCACGTCCGCGCGTCCTCCAAGCTGCTCCGGCCCTACCATCCGCCGCTGGACGTCGAGCCGTTCGCCGCCCAGCAGGTCGCCGACGCCGGCGACATCGGGGTGAACCCGTTCGACATCGACGAGGCGATCCGCACCATCCAGCGGCGGTCGGACGAGCTGCGCGCGGACGGCGCCAAGCTCCTCACGATCGGCGGCGACCACACGATCGCGCTCCCGCTGCTGCGGTCGCTGCACCGCGACCACGGGCCGGTCGCGGTGCTGCACTTCGACGCGCACCTGGACACCTGGGACACCTACTTCGGCGCCCCCTACACGCACGGCACCCCGTTCCGGCGGGCCGGCGAGGAGGGCCTGCTGGACCCCGAGCACTGCCTGCACATCGGGATCCGCGGGCCGCTGTACTCCCGCGAGGACCTGGCCGACGACGGGACGCTCGGGTTCCAGATCGTCCGCGCCGACGACTACGAGAGCGGCGGGACGGCCGCGGCCGTCGAGCGGATGCGGGCCCGGCTCGGCGACCGGCCGGTGTACGTGTCGGTCGACATCGACGTCCTCGACCCGGCGCACGCGCCGGGCACCGGCACCCCGGAGGCGGGCGGGCTCACCAGCCGGGAGCTGCTCGGCACGCTGCGCGGCCTCGCCGGGCTGAACGTCGTCGGCGCCGACATCGTCGAGGTCGCGCCCGCCTACGACCACGCCGAGATCACCGGAATCGCCGCAGCTCACGTGGGGTACGAGCTGCTGAGCGTGCTCGCCCTGGACCGGTCCGGCGACGCATCGGAGGAGGACTGATGAGCACCCACACCACCAAGCCCGCGTTCGCGTGGTCGCCCAAGGGGTGGCCGTCGGAGACGGCCTACGCCGTCCCGGACGCCGAGGAGGTGTGGTGCTACACCGACCGCTTCTCCTACTTCCCGGGCGAGACGGTCGCGTTCCACCTGAGCGCGAGCGTCCCGTCCTTCACCATCGAGATCACCCGTGACGGACTCCGCCCGGAGACGGTCTGGACGCGCGGGGGCGTCACCGCCGGGCGCCACGAGGCCCCCGCCGACGCCTACGCCAACGGCTGCGGCTGGCCCGCCGGGCTCACGCTCGACGTCCCGGACGACTGGCGCCCCGGCTTCTACATCGTCACGGTCCGCGCCGTGCGGAGCGACGGCGAACTGTGGGAGCGCGAGCACTTCTTCGTGGTCAAGGCCGCCCCCGCGCGGCGTCCGAAGGCTGCGCTCGTCCTCACCACGGGCACGATGCTGGCCTACAACGACTGGGGCGGCGCCAACCACTACCGGGGCCTCGGCGACGACCCGCGCGACGATGCGGGCAGCGCGGTGTCCTCGACGCTGCGGCCGATCGCCCGCGGCATGATCCGCAAGCCGGCGGGCGCGCCCCGCGAGGCGAACCACATGACGCCGCCGATCGGCGGCGCGCCCCGGTACCCGTCCTACGAGTGGGCGCGGCTGAACGGGTACAGCCGGCACCACGCCGACGCGTTCTGGGCGACCTACGAGCGGCTCTTCGTCCAGTGGGCGGAGGAGCGGGGCTACGAGCTGGACTACCTCGTCCAGCACGACCTGCACGTCGACGAGGCGGTGCTCGACCCCTACCAGTGCGTGATCATGGTGGGGCACGACGAGTACTGGAGCTGGGAGATGCGCGACGCCGTCGACCGGTTCGTGGACGGCGGCGGCGGCCTCGCCCGGTTCGGCGGGAACTACCAGTGGCAGGTCCGGCTGAGCGACGACCTGACCACGCAGTACTGCTACCGGCTGCCCTCGCTCGACCCCGACACGGCGCGGTCGCCGCGCACGGCCACCACCATGTGGGAGGCCAAGTCGGTGGGACGGCCGGGCGCCGCCACGGTCGGGCTGAACGGCCTCGGCGGCGTCTACACCCGCTACGGGGCCGCCACCCCGCGCTCGTCCGGCGGGTTCACGGTCTACCGCCCGCACCACTGGGCCTTCGAGGGGACCGACCTGTACTACGGCGACCAGCTCGGCGCCGCGCCGACCTTCCTGGCCGCGTTCGAGGTGGACTCCGTCGAGTACACCTTCCGCCGGGGCCTGCCGTACCCGACGTTCGAGGACGGCGCGCCGGAGACGCTGGAGATCCTCGCGCTGACCCCGGCGGTCCGCGGCGAGGAGGACCGGTTCGGCGGCCTGCTGCCGATGGGCGGCCCCGAGGAGGAGGTCTACGCCTACAACCGGGAGCTGGGCGCGGACCTGCCCGACTACGTGAACGAGGGCGGAATGCACGGCGCCGGCATGATCGCGGCGTTCACCCGGGGGCGCGGAGAGGTCTTCAACGGCGGCTCCACCGAATGGCCCTACGCGCTGCACGTCGGCGATCCCTTTGTCGACCGCATCGTCCGGAACGTCCTCGACCGGTTCCTCTCCCGCGATTCCGAAAGCTGAGCCACCACCGCATATGGACATCACCGACATCGTCCGGCTCTCCCCGCGGACCGGGCGGCCGAACGTCCCTCCGCTGGACGGCTACGAGGTCCTCTCCCCCGAATGGAAGGAGACCGAGTACCTCGCCTACGGCGGCCCTGCCAGGGAGTACACCGGCGGATACTGGACCGGCGAGCCGGGAACGGTCCGCATCGACCCGTGGCCCTACGACGAGATCTGCGTCATCATCAGCGGCCGTGTCGCGGTCGCCGACCTGGACGGCGGCCGGGAAGAATTCGGCCCCGGCGAGGCGTTCTTCATTCCGCAGGGTTTCGCCGGCGACTGGATCACCGTCGAGCCCACGAACAAGATCTTCGTCGCTGTCACGCGCTGAATCCGGCATTGCCCGCCGGTAGCCGGCGGGTGCATACGGTTGTCACGTGGTTCCTCTCCGCCTTTTCATGACACGGCTGTCGCTGCGGCCGCTCGGCACCGCCGATCCGTCGGACCGGTGGGTGCGCTGGGTGCACGTCAGCGAGCTGGCCGACCCGTCGCCGTTCCTGCGCGGAGGGGAACTGCTGCTGCTCGCCGGGACGGGGTTCCGGCCCGCCGAGAGCCGCGAGTACGTGCGGCGGCTCACCGAGATCGGGGTCGTCGCGGTCGGGTTCGGGGTGACGCCGGTCTTCGACGCGGTGCCGCCCGAACTCGCCGCCGCGTGCGACGAGTTCGGCATGGTGCTGCTTGAGGTGCCGGCGCGGGTGCCGTTCGCCTCGATCGTCGAGCTGCACCACGCCGAACTCGTCCGCGCCGAGACCCGGGACCTGAAGCGGCTGTCGGACGGGCAGGCGGTGCTGATCCGCGCGGCGGCCGGCCCCGGCCCGCTGAAGGCCGTGGTGGAGCGGCTGGCCGAGCTGCTGGACGGCTGGGCCCTCGCCGTCGACCGCAACCGGGACCGGACGTGGCCGGCCGGGCCGGTGCGGCGCAGCCCCGAGCTGAGCCTGGCGCTGGACCGCGCCTGCGCGAGCCGGGCGCCGCTCAGCGCCGCGTTCGCCGCCGCCGACGAGCACATCGAGGTCCAGCGGCTGCTCGGCCCGGCCCCGGCCGGGTACGCGATCGCCGTGGCGCGGCGCCGCCCGTTCACCGTCGCCGACCGGGGCATCGTCGGCGTCGCCGCGTCGGCGCTGTCGCTGCTGTTCACCGCGCCCTCGGCGACCGGTTCGCCGGAGGCGCTCGGCGCCGCCGCCGTGGCCGGCCTGCTGCGGCTGCCCTCGCTCGCGCGCGGCCTCGCCGACCCGCTCGACCTGGCGGAGGACGTCCGCTGGCGGGTCGTGCGGGGGTCGCTCGGCGCCCCGCCCGGCTCACGGGAGACGATCATCCAGCGGCTGTCGGCGCTGCTCGGCACGCCGTTCGTCGAGCAGGACGACGATCGCTTCGTCGCCCTGGTGCCGGACGGCCGTGGTGCCGGAGCCGGGGCCAGAGACGGTGACGGAGCCGGGGCCGGTGACGGAGCCGGGGCCAGAGACGAGGCCGGGGCCGGGGCCGGGGCCGGGGCTAAAGACGGAAACGGGGCCGGGGCCGCCGAGTTGGCGCGCGTGTTGGACGACGCCGGTTACCGCGCGGGCATCAGCCGCCCGCATCCCGCCGCCGGCCTCGACCCCGCGTGGGGCGAGGCCGGTTCCGCTCTGGACGCGGCGCGCGTGCGGGGCGCGAGCGTGATCGCCGGAGCCGATCCGCGCGGTGTGCTGGCGCTGCTCGACTCCGCGCGGGCGTCCCGGTACGCCGACCGGCTGCTGGCGGCCCTGGACGCCGAGCCGTCCAAGGACGCCGCCGTGCTGCCCGGCACGCTGCGCAGCTGGCTCGCCCACCACGGCAACTGGGACCGGACGGCCGCCGACCTCGGCGTGCACCGCAACACCGTCCGGCACCGGATCCGGCAGATCACCCGGCTCCTCGACCGCGACCTCAACGACCCGGACGTGCGGATGGAGCTGTGGTTCGCGCTGCGATGGCGGAGCCAGGTCCACTGAACCGGCCGGGACGATCCGCACAATATGTCCGCCCGCCCGGGGTGGAACGTCCACTTCTACGGCCCGGGACCGGTACATACCTTTGGCGCAGCGAGCTCCCGTGGACTCCCGGAAGGCGAAAGACCATGTCAACCACCCCGACTCCAGGCTCCGGCGGCCGCCTGGCGACGAACGCCATGGGGACGAACGACCTCGTCTTCACGGTCCTGGCGGCGCTGGCGCCGCTGACCCTGATCGTCGCCGTGGCGCCGCTGCACTTCCTGAAGGGCGGCGCCGCGGTCCCGGGCGGCTACCTCGTGGCGGGCGGCGTGATGGCGCTGTTCGCCGTCGGCTTCATGACGATGAGCAAGTACGTCCGCAACGCCGGCGCGTTCTACGCCACGATCACCCGCGGCCTCGGCCGGCCGCTCGGCTCCGGGGCGGCCACGCTGGCCCTCCTCGCCTACAACGGCCTGCAGATCAGCACCTACGGGGCGCTCGGCCTCTACGGCGCGGACTCCTTCGAGAAGTACACCGGCGTGTCCGTCCCCTGGTGGGCGTTCGCGCTGGTGGCGATCGCGCTGGTGGCGCTGCTCGGCTTCCGCGGCATCCAGACCAGCGCCAAGATCCTCGCGGTGCTGCTGGTGCTGGAGGTCGCGGTGCTGGTGGTGCTGGCCGTGTTCGTGCTGGCCAAGGGCGGTGCGGGCGAGACGTCCTTCACCTCCTTCAACCCCGGCACGGTGCTCACGCCGTCCAACGCGGCCATGTTCGCGCTGGTGTTCGGCGCCTTCATGGGGTTCGAGTCCACCGCGATCTTCAGCGAGGAGGCGCGCGGCGGCATCCGCACGGTGCGGCGCGCGACCTACATCGCCGTCGCGTTCATCGGGATCTTCTACGCGTTCATCACCTGGACGATCGTGCAGGCGGTCGGCGCGGACGGCATCAAGGGCGCGGCCGAGCAGGACACCGCCGGCCTCGTCACCGGGATCTTCGACCGGTACACGCCGGGCGCCATCGGCTCGGTGATGGAGATCCTGCTGCTCACGAGCGCGTTCGCGGCGCTGCTGGCGCTGCACAACGCCGCGAACCGGTACCTGTTCGCGCTGGGCCGCGAGGGCCTCATGCCCGCCGCGTTCGGCCGCACCCACCCGCGCACCCGCTCGCCCTACCTGGCCGGCGGCGCGCAGACGGCGCTGGCCGCGGTCGTCGTGGTGTCCTGGGCCGTCTTCGGCCTCGACCCCTACCTGGAGCTGCTGCTGTGGGGCAGCTCGATCGGCTTCCTCGGGATCATCGCGCTGTGGGCGCTGTGCTGCCTCGCCGTGATCGTCTTCCTGCGGCGGAACGCCCCGGAGAGCGGCCTGTGGCGCTCGCTGATCGCCCCCGGGCTCAGCTTCGCCGCGCTCTGCCTCATCCTCGGCCTGACGATCGCGAACATCTCGCTGCTGACCGGCGCGGGCACGACCACCAACGCGGTGCTGCTCGGGCTGTGCGCGGTCGCGTTCGCGGCCGGCATCGGGTCGGCGCTGTCGCTGCGCTCGCGGAACCCGCGGCGGTACGCGGGCCTCGCGACGACCAACTTCGACGAGCAGGCGAACGAGAAGGCCGTCCCGGCGGGGCGGGTCTGAGGAAGCGGGGGCGGGCATGACGTGGGAGCGCGGCTACCGGGCACTGGACCTGGCGGCGTCATGGAACGCGCCGCTGACGCTGCTGGACGACGTGGACGCCTCGTTCACGGGGGACCGCCGGCTCTACGGGCTGCCGTTCCGCTTCGGCGGCGACCTCGCCGGGCCGTCCCTGCTCCGGGTGGACGGGGGCTCCCCGACCGCCATCCCGGTGGACGAGGAGTTCGAGTGGGTCCTGTTCGCCCACGCCCTGGAGCAGCCCGACCTGTTCGAGGGCGCCCCGGTCGGTGAGGCGGTCGCCCGCTACACGCTCCGGTACGCCGACGGGACCGCCGAGACGGTCCCCGTCCGGCAGCGGTTCGAGATCGGGCCGACGCCGCGCCTATGGGAGGGGCGCCCGATCCCGCTGGACTGGGGCCAGACCCCGTTCCTAGCGCTGCCGGACGCGCAGCACCGGCTGATGCACCGCACCTGCGGGCGCTACGACGCGGCCGGGGCCAGGTTCGTCGACATCGACGACCCGCAGGCGCGCTCCCCCTACGTCCTGCCGTACCGGTTCTACCTGTGGCCGTGGCGCAACCCGCACCCCGGGCGCCGGGTGGCCGCGATCGAGATCGCGTCCGCCGGCCCGAGCGTGCTGATCGGCGCGGTCACGCTCAGCCGGCTGGCCGAGGACCCCTTCGGCCGGACGGTGTCCCGCGAGCTGGTCTTCTCCCTCGCCGAAGGTTCGGTGGACGAGGACGTGGCCGTGGTCGTCGACCGCGGCACCGCCACCTACGCCTACCGCACGGTCGACGACGCCAGCCGGTCGACCCCGCCCGGCTGGGGCGGCGCGACGGACCCGCGCACCGGCTACGTCCGGGTCGCCGCCACGCCCTCGGCGACCGTCTCGCTGGAGGTCGGCGGCACCGTGGCGGCCGCCTTCACCTGGGGCGACATCCTCGGCCGGGGCGAACTCACCACGGCCGACGGCACCGGATGGCGGCTCCCCGAGGCCGGACGGGCCTGGATCAGGGGCACCGTCGTGGACGACGCGACCGGCGAGCCCCTCGCCTGCCGCCTGCACTTCCACACCCCCGACGGCGTCCCGCTCGCCCCCTACGGGCACCACGCGCACATCAACTCCGACGGCAACACCTGGAACCTCGACATCGGCGGCGACGTCCGGCTGGGGCAGCGGACCTACGCCTACGTCGACGGCGAGTTCGAGGGCTGGCTCCCCCACGGGCGGGTGATCGTCGAGGCCGCACACGGCTTCGACTACGTCCCGCTGCGCGAGGAGGTCGTGATCAGCCCCGGGCAGCGCACGCTCGAACTGCGGCTCAGGCCGTTCCACGACCCCGAGGCGGACGGGTACGCGGCCGGCGACACCCACGTCCACTTCGTCTCCACGCACGGCGCGGAACTGGAGGCGCGCGGCGAGGGCGTCCGGGTCACGAACCTGCTGATGAGCCAGTGGGGCCACCTCTACACCAACACCGAGGACTTCACCGGCCACCCGCACACGTCCGCGGACGGCAGGACGCACGTCTTCGCCGGCCAGGAGAACCGCACCGCGATGCTGGGCCACATCAACCTGCTCGGACTGCGCACGCAGGTCCGCCCCTGGACGACGGGCGGCGCGGAGGAGGCCGACCTCGGCGGCGGGCTGGAGACCACCCTCGCCCACTGGGCGGACGAGTGCCGCGCCCAGGGCGGGACGGTCGTCCTCGCGCACTTCCCGGTGCCGAACGGCGAGGCGGCGGCCCTGATCGCCACCGGCCGGCTCGACGGCGTCGAGATGATCGCCTACGACGACTACAACATCACCCAGTACTACCGCTACCTCAACGCCGGCTACCGCCTGACCCTCGTCGGCGGCACCGACAAGATGAGCAGCGAGGTGCCGATCGGCCTCGTCCGCACCTACGCCCGCGTCCCCGACCCGGCGGCCATGGACTACTGGGACTGGTGCGCGGCGGTCCGCTCCGGCGACACGGTCGTGACCAGCGGACCGCACCTGCGCCTGTCGGTGGACGGTTCCGCGCCCGGCGCCGTCCTCACCGGCACCCGCACCGTGCGCGGCACCGCCGAGTTCCATTCGATCTTCCCGGTCGACCGCCTGGAGATCGTGGTCAACGGCGTCGTCGCGGACTCGCGCCGCTGGGACGAACCGGTCGAGACGGGCACCCTCGAATTCGACCTGACCGTCGAGGAGTCGTCCTGGGTGGCCGCCCGCTGCTACGGGCCCGGCGACGGCATCGCCCGCCACCTGGACGTCTGGGAACGTCCGATCATGGCGCACACGTCCCCGGTCTACATCGCGCCCGGCGACGCCTACGAGCGCACCGACGAGGCCGTCCTGCGGGAGATGCTGCACCTCATCGACGGCGTCGAGCAGCACATCCGGACCCGGGCCCGGACGGACTGGCCCGGCCCCGCCGACCACCGCCACGGCGAACCCGACCACGCCCGCTTCCTGCTCGCGCCGCTGGCCGAGGCGAGGGAAACGCTCCGGCACCGCCTCCCCCGCGACGCCTGACCCCACCCGGCCCCACCCGGCCACCCCCGCGGGTCAGTCGCCGGCGGCCTCCTCGGTCTCGGCCTGGGCGCGGGCCTCGAGGATCTCCTGCTCGGCGCGGGTGTGGCCCTCGACGATGATCTGGACGACCTCCGCCGGGTCGTCGGTGAGGTGGATCAGGTCGATGTCCTGCGGGGAGATCTTGCCGCTGGGCAGCATCGACGTCTTGATCCAGTCGAGCAGGCCGCCCCAGAACTCCGTCCCGACGAGGACGATCGGGAAGCGGGTGATCTTCGTGGTCTGGACGAGGGTGATCGCCTCGAACAGCTCGTCCAGGGTGCCGAAGCCGCCCGGCAGCACCACGAACGCCTGCGAGTACTTCACGAACATCGTCTTGCGGACGAAGAAGTAGCGGAACTCCAGGCCGATGTCGATGTGGTCGTTGAGCTTCTGCTCGAACGGCAGCTCGATGCCGAGGCCGACCGACAGGCCGCCGCTCTCGTCGCAGCCCCGGTTGGCCGCCTCCATGATCCCCGGGCCGCCGCCGGTGATGACCGCGTAGCCGGCCTCGTGCAGGCGGGCGCCGATGTCGATGCCGAGCTTGTACTCCGGCGAGTCCGGCTTGGTGCGGGCGCTGCCGAACACGCTGACCGCCTTCGGCAGCTCGGCCAGCAGGCCGAAGCCCTCGACGAACTCCGCCTGGATCCGCAGCACCCGCCACGGGTCGGCGTGCACCCAGTCGGCCGGGCCGCGGCCGTCCAGCAGCCGCTGGTCGGTGGTGGTCTTGGGGACGGCGCGTCCGCGGAGCATGGCCGGTCCCTGGCGTCGCGACGGGGAATTCGCGTTCAAAGTCATGGAGCCACGGTAGTAGGACCGGCCAGCCACGTGCGCATACGTTCTTCGCACTCGCCGATGAGAGATGTCTCGACGTACTCGTCCCTGGTGTGGGCGAGGGTGGGTTCGCCGGGCCCGTAGTTGACGGCCGGGACGCCGAGTTCGGCGAAGCGGGCGACGTCCGTCCAGCCGAGTTTGGCGCGGACCTCGGCCCCGCTCGCGGCGACGAACGCGGCAGCCGCCGGGTGCGTCAGCCCCGGCCGGGCGGCGGACGCGGCGTCGGTGACCGCCACCTCGAAGCCGTCGAAGATTCCCCGGACGTACGCCTCCGCGTCGGCGGCGGACTTGTCGGGCGCGAACCGGTAGTTCACCGTGACGACGCACTCGTCGGGGATGACGTTCCCGGCGACGCCGCCCGAGATGAACACCGCGTTCAGGCCCTCGTGGTACTCCAGGCCGTCCACAACCGGCCGCGCCGGCTCGTAGGCGCGCAGCACGTCGAGGATGCGCCCGGCCGTGTGGATCGCGTTCGACCCCATCCAGGCGCGCGCGCTGTGCGCCCGCTCCCCCTTCGCCGTGACCTCGACCCGCAGCGTCCCCTGGCAGCCGCCCTCGATCTGCCCGCCGGTCGGCTCCATCAGCACGGCGAAGTCGCCCGCGATCAGCTCGGGGCGGGCCGCCGCGAGCTTCCGCAGCCCGTTGCGCTCGGCCTCGATCTCCTCGCACTCGTAGAAGACGTAGGTGATGTCGCGGTTCGGCTCGGGGACGGTCGCGGCGAGCTTCAGCGCGACCGCGACGCCGCTCTTCATGTCCGTGGTGCCGCACCCGTAGAGCCGGCCGCCCTCCCTGCGGGACGGCAGGTTGCCGTTCAGCGGGACGGTGTCGAGGTGCCCGGCCAGCACGACCCGCTCGGCCCGGCCCAGCTCGGTGCGGGCGACGACGTTGTTCCCGACCCGCTCCACCGCCAGGTGCGGGAGCGCCCGCAGCGCCTCCTCGACGGCGTCGGCGAGGGGCCTCTCCGCCCCGCTGACCGATTCGACGTCGACGATCGCCGCCGTCAGCCCAACCACGTCCGAGAACAGATCAAGCCCCATGCCCAAGTCCTATCATCACGGTTGTGGAGATGCTGGAGTGCGCCGTCCGCTGGGCGGTCCCCGTGGACGAGCCGCCTATGCGCGCCCTGCTGGACGACCGGGAACGCGACCGCTACGACCGCTTCATCCGCGCCGAGGACAAGGCCCGCTTCGTCACCGGCCGCTTCCTCGCCCGGACCGTCCTCGCCGACGCGGTCGGCCTGGCCCCGGAGAGCATCCGGTTCACCACCGACTGCCCGCACTGCGGCGGCACGCACGGCAAGCCGCGCCTGCCCGGCAGCGGCCTCGACTTCTCCCTGTCCCACTCCGGCGACCGCGTCGTCATGGTGCTCGCCGAGGGCGCCGAGGTCGGGGTGGACGTGGAGCGGGAGAGCGACCGCGACATCGACCGCCTCGCCGAGATGGTCCTCACCCCCGCCGAACGCGAGGCCCTCGCCGCCATGGCCGACCGGCGGCGCGGCTTCCACGCCTACTGGTCGCGCAAGGAGGCCCTGCTGAAGGCCACCGGGCACGGCCTCGCCGCCCCGATGACGGCCATCCACGTGTCGGCCCCCGACGACCCGGCCGAGGTCATCGCCTGGAACGACGACGCGGCCGTCTCCCCGGTCCGCCTCACCGACCTGACCCCGGGCCCCGGCTACGCCGCGTCCGCCGCCGTCCTCACCGACCGCCCCCTGAAGATCACCGAGACCCGCTTCGACTGACACTCACTGCATACTCGTCTGCGGCGGATGCTCGAACGAGACCGGGCAGATGAAGATCCACAGCGAGTACCCGCGCCCGATGGTGACCTCGGTCGGCCTCGACCGCGACGGATGCTCGTGGAACTCGCTCTCGGCGCCGGAATCCTCCACGGGACGCCAGCTTTCGTTCCCATCCCATTCACTGGAGTCGACGGCCATGAGCAGTTCCATGTCGGCGCCGCAGTCGCAGGCCATCGGGTACGGGTCCGTGAGGCTCCACGACGAGTAACCGCCCACCTTCCAGCCCGTGGCGATCGACAGCTCGTACTGGTACCGGTGCCCGGCGGCCTCGTCCCACTCGTCGAGCCGTTCCCGCAGATCGCGCGGCAGGAAGTCCGCGTACGGGTACTCGGTCACCTGCTCCGGGTGCAGGACGCAGGCGTTCGGGAGGTACTCGTACTCCATGACCTCGGGCTCCGGCTGCTCGGCCAGGACGTCGGTGACGTCGGCCGAGGTGCGCCAGCGCAGCATGATCTCGGGCGCGCAGTGCGGCTCGTGGTCGCGCGGGCACCACAGAAGCTGCAGGACGTCCGCTCCGGGCGGCCCGGCCAGGTCGGGAACGTCCTTCAGGTAGAGCTGGGCCACCGCGAGCATCGTGGCCGGCGTGCCGGGGTCGGCCGTCTTGTCGAGCTCTTCGAGGCGCCGGAGTTCGGCCCGTTGCTCGGGGAGGAAGTCGAATCGGCGGTCAGCGAGCCTGATCCGCCCCCAGGCGGCCGACAGAACGCGCCTGCGCTGCCGCTCGACGTCCAGACGCGTGAAGTCCCCGTACTCGTTGTCGTGCTCCGCTTCGCAGACGGGCCACGGCTCGTCTGCGGGCCAGAGCAGCGGGCCGCCGACGGAACTGTCGTGGACGCCCGGGGCTCCCGGTCGGGGATGCAGGCGGGTGGAGGTCCGGGCGAGCGGCGCGATCTCGGGGAACAGCGCCGCGATGTCCACGGGGCGCGGCGGTGTGGTGCGTGCCATGACGCCGAAAAGTAGCGCGCCCCACCGACAAGGGGCGCGCCCGTCGCGTCAGGTGTTGATGCCGTGGTCGCGGAGGATGTCGTTCAGGGACGCCTTGTCGTGGCGCTGCCCCTCCTCCAGCCGCTTCAGGATCAGCACGGCGGGCAGCCCGAACGTGCCGCCCTTGAACTCCTTGTAGCGGGTGCCGCCGACGGCGACGCACCAGTCGGGGATGCGGCCGCGGCTGATCTCCTCGCCGGTCTCGACGTCGATGACCGGCATGGACGCCGACAGGTTCGTGCCGGAGCCGACGACGGCGCCCTTCCCGACCCGCGCGCCCTCGACGATCATCGAGCGGCTGCCAATCATGGCCTCGTCCTCGATGATCACCGGCTTGGCGTTCGGCGGCTCCAGCACCCCGCCGATGCCCACGCCCCCCGACAGGTGGACGTTCTTGCCGATCTGCGCGCACGAGCCCACGGTGGCCCAGGTGTCGACCATCGTCCCGGAGTCGACGTAGGCGCCGATGTTGGTGAACGACGGCATCAGCACGACGCCGGGCGCGAGGTAGGCGCCCCAGCGGGCGATGGCGCCGGGGACGACCCGGACGCCGTCCAGCCGGCTCTTCAGCGGGATGCGGTCGTGGTAGCGGAAGTCGCCCACCTGGGCCCGCGCCATGCCGAGGACCTTGAAGCTCAGCAGGATCGCCCGCTTGGCCCGCTCGTCGACGAGCACGTCGTCGGTCGCGGGGTCGATGCGGGCGACGCGGGCCTCGCCCGTGTCGATCTGGTCGACGGCGGCCACGATGGCGGCGCGGGCGTCGGCGTCGTCCGGGGTGAGGTCGGCGCGCCGCTCCCACAGCTCGTCGATCGCTCCGGAGATCGGGCTGGTGAACGTTTCGGTCATGCCTCATGAGCTTAGTGGGACCGAACTCCCGGTACCTTCTTCGCGTGGCTGTTTGGGCGAGGTTGAAGGAGCGCCCCGGGGAGGGGTCGGACGGCGGCGGGCGCCGCCGTGGCCTGCACTGGGCGGTGGGCCTGGCCGTCTTCGTGATGCTGGCGGCGGTCGGCGGGTTCGTGCTGTACGACCGGGCCCGCCCGTATCTGCACGGGTCCGGCTGCGAGGTTCGGACGAGCCAGGGGACGATGCCGCTCGATCTGGAGCAGGCCGCCAACGCCTCGACGATCGCGGCGGTCGCGTTCCGCAAGCGGCTGCCCGAGCGGGCGGCCGTGATCGCCTACGCGACGGCGATCCAGGAGTCGCACATCCGCAACCTGCCGGGCGGCGATCGCGATTCGGTCGGCATGTTCCAGCAGCGCCCGTCGCAGGGCTGGGGCACCCCCGACAAGCTCCGCGACCCCGTCCTCGCCACCAGCAAGTTCTTTGACGCCCTCGTGAAGGTCAAGGATTACCTGGACCGCGACCTGCACGACGCGGCGCAGCTCGTCCAGCGCAGCGCGGACGGCACCGCCTACGCCCAGCACGAGCCGGACGGCACGCTGCTCGCGACGGCGTTCACCGGCCGGGAGCCGGCCACGGCCCGCTGCTGGTACCCGCCCGACAAGCAGACCGCGTCCCGCCGCCCGGCGGCGATCCTGGAGATGCGCCGCGCGTTCGGCAGCCGCCTCAAGATCGGCGGCCCGAGCCCGCTGACCAAGGGCGCGAAGTCCGACCCGGACTCCTGGAACGCGGTGAAGGCGTCGAGCACCCGCGAAGGCTGGGCCGTCGCGGCGTGGGCCGTCACCCACGCCCAGGTCTACGGCCTGACCGAGGTCCGCTACGCGGGCAAGCACTGGCAGGCCGACGCCGGCCACGACGGCTGGACGGCGGACAAGGACGCCCCGAAGGACGCGGTCATCGTCAAGTGATCCCGGCGCGCGTGCGACACGCGCGCGCGTGCGACACGCGCGCGCGTTGGTTGGAGCGCGTCTGTGCGGGAAGCTGTGAACGCATGGAGATCCCGCGGACCTTGGTGCTGACCGGGCACTTTCCTCCCGAGCCCGGCGGTGTGCAGACGTTCACGTGGGAACTGGTGCGGCGGCTGCCCGCGGACCGCGTGGTCGTGGTGGCGCCGGCGCGGCAGGGGGCCGCGGAGTTCGACGCGGGGCTGGACTTCCCGGTGGTCAGGCGGCACGGGTACCTGCTGTTCCGGGGGCTGCGGCGGCTGGTGGCGCGGCACCGGATCGAGGCGGGGTGGATCACCGCGGCGGCGCCGTTCGGGATGTACGCGCCGCTGGTGCGGGCCGCGGGGGTGCGGTGGCTGGTCGGGTCCGCGCACGGGCAGGAGCTCGGCTGGTTCCGGGCGCCGCCGACGCGGGCGGCGCTGCGGGCCGCGTGCCGGTCGTTCGACGTGCTGACCCATCTGTGCGAGGCGACGCTGCCGGAGGTCGCGGGCGCGGTCGGGGACCGGACGCGGCTGGTGCGGCTCGCGGGCGCGGTCGACACGGTGCGGTTCCGGCCCGGCCTGGACGGTGCGGCGGTGCGGCGGCGGCACGGGCTCGGCGGCGGCCCGGTGGTGCTGAGCGTGGCCCGGCTCGTCCGGCGGAAGGGCCACGACATGCTGATCCGCGCGTGGGGCGACGTGGCGCGGCGGCGGCCGGACGCGCGGCTGGTGATCGTCGGGGACGGCCCGATGCGGCACCGGCTGCAGGAGATGGCGGACCGGTCCGCGCCCGGAACGGTCACGCTGGCGGGCCTGGTGCCCGCCGCCGACCTGCCCCGCTACTACGCGGCCGCCGAGGTGTTCGCGCTGCCGTGCCGCGACGACCGGCGCGGGCTGCAGACCGAGGGGCTCGGCCTGTCGGTGCTGGAGGCGTCGGCGTCGGGCCTGCCGGTCGTGGTCGGCCGGTCCGGCGGCAGCCCCGCGTCGCTGATCGACGGGCGGACCGGCGTCCTGGTGGACGCGACCCGCCCGGACGAGCTGTCGCTGACCCTGCACCGGCTGCTGGCCGCCCCGGAGCGGTCCGCCGCGATGGGGGCGGCCGGGCGCGCGTGGACCTGCGAGAACTGGAGCTGGGACACGGCCGCCGCGCGGCTGGCCGCCCTGCTCGCGGACGCTCCCCGCCCGGATCCGACGCCGCGCCGGGCGAGACCGGGGATGGAGCCCGCATGGGACTCAAGGAGCAGCTGAGCCGCCGGGACTTCCGGCGGCTCATCCTCGGTCAGACGGTCTCCTCGTTCGGCGACTGGATGGGCACGCTCGCCCTGATGTACTTCGTCCTGGAGCTGAGCGGCTCCACGACGGCGGTGGGCGGGGTCCTGGTGCTGCGGCTGCTGCCGTCCGCGGTGGGCGCGCCGCTCGCCGCGCGGGTCGTGACGCGGTGGCGGCGGCGCAGCGTGATGCTGTGGTCGGACATGATCCGGATGGGCATGGCGCTGGCGCTGCCGATCGTGCCGTGGCTGGTGTGGGTGTACATCTGGGCGTTCCTCATCGAGGTGGTGGGGCTGATGTTCCTGCCCGCCCGGGACGCCGCGATCCCGTTCCTCATCGAGGACGAGGAGGACCAGCACGACACCCGCACGCTGGAACTCGCCAACGGCATCACGATGGCGACGTCCTACGGGATGATCCCGCTGGGCGCGGGGGCGTTCGGGCTGCTGCTGTGGCTGTCGAACATGGCCGGCTGGGAGGGCCACTGGCGGTACGTCGTCGTCTTCTGGCTGAACGCCGTGACCTACCTCGTGTCGTACTTCATGATCCGCTCGATCCCCGACCTCGGCCCCGGCCCGGTCGAGCGGGCGGAGATGGAGCACACCGAGAAGGAGGCGCAGGGCGGCTTCTTCTCGGCGCTGCGGCTGCCGGTGGTGCGCGGCGTCCTGCCGGGGGTGGCGGTGGTGGCGCTCGGGCTGGGCGCGCTGTTCTCGCTCGGCGTGGTGTTCGTGAAGAACACCCTCGACGCGGGCGCGGTCGGGTTCGGCGCGCTGGTGGTGCTGTTCGGCGTCGGCGCCCTCGCGGGGCTGCTGCTGATCCACCGCAAGGCGGGCAGCCTGATGACGCAGGTCCGGATCGGGACGGCCGCGCAGGGCATCGTGATCGCGCTGATGGGCGGGCTGGGGTCGATCACATTGTCGTTCATCGGCGCGGTCGTCTTCGGCGCCGCCGCGACGAGCGCCCTGGTGGGCGGCATCACCTACCTCCAGGAGGCGCTCAGCGGGGTGGAGCGCAACCTGGCGCTGACCGCGTTCCACGCGGTGCTGCGGTTCGGGCTGGCGCTCGCGGCGCTGCTGTCGGGCGCCGCCGCCGACCTCCTGCAGGAGGCCGGCGCGTCGCCGCTCGGCCTGGCGCCGGGCCAGTTCGTGCTGGCGGCGTCCGGCCTGGTGGTGCTGGCCGGCACGTTCCTGATCCGGGCGCCCGGCGCGCGGGAGATGTCCCCTACCCGAGAGGCGCGGGCTCGGGATCGTTCCTGATCTCCACGGCGGACGCCTCGGCGGCGGGCCGGACATGCACCTCCGCGCCCGGCCCCGCCGCCAGCCGCCGGGCGGCGCCCCTGGTCAGCTGCGCCCAGGAGACGTCCTCCCCACCCGATCCCTCCGACCCGCCCGGCCCGCCCGGCCCGCCCGGCCCGTGCACCCGGAACTCGACCCGCACCTCGAACCCGAGCCGCACGACGCGGGTGACCACCGCCGGGACCGTGCCGGGCCCCGGCTCGGCGGCGACCTCGACGTCGTGGGGCCGCAGCAGCCGGCCGCCGATCTCGGTCACCGGCCCGAGGAAGCGCATCACGAACGGGCTGGCCGGGTGGTCGTAGATCTCGCCGGGCGGCCCGACCTGCTGAACGGCGCCGTCGGCGAGCACCACGATCGAGTCGGCGACCTCGATCGCCTCCTCCTGGTCGTGGGTGACGAACACGGTGGTGACGTGCACCTCGTCGTGCAGGCGGCGCAGCCACGCCCGCAGCTCCTTGCGGACCTGGGCGTCGAGCGCGCCGAACGGCTCGTCCAGCAGCAGCACCTCGGGGTCGACGGCGAGCGCCCGGGCGAGGGCCATCCGCTGCCGCTGCCCGCCCGACAGCTGCGCCGGGTACCGCCCGGCGAACCGGTCGAGGTGGACGAGGTCGAGCAGCTCCCCGACCCGCCGCCGGATCTCGTCCTTGGACCTCTTGCGGATCTTCAGGCCGAACGCGACGTTGTCGAACACCGTCAGGTGCTTGAACGCGGCGTAGTGCTGGAACACGAACCCGACGCCGCGGCGCTGCGGCGGCGTCGACGTCGCGTCCCGGCCGGCGATCAGCACCCGTCCCGAGTCGGGGGTCTCCAGGCCCGCGACGACGCGGAGCAGGGTCGACTTGCCGCCGCCGCTCGGGCCGAGCAGCGCGGTCAGCGACCCGGACGCGATGTCCACCGAGACGTCGCGCAGCACCGGCGCCTCCCCGAACGACTTGCTCACATCGCGGATCTCGATCGCCATCAGGTGCCGTCCTTGGGGCGCAGGAGCCGGGTCGCCAGCAGGCTGGCGACCGCGATCGCCGCCAGCGCGAGCGCCGCGGCGTACGAGGCGTGCACGTCGAAGTTCTCGAAGCGCTCCTCGACGAACAGGGTCAGGGTCTGGGTGTGGTCGACGGTCCGGCCGGACACCACGGCCACCGCGCCGTACTCGCCGAGCGCGCGGGCCAGCGAGAGGACGATGCCGTAACCGAGCGCGGCGCGGATGCCGGGCAGCGTGATGCGGCGGAACGTCTGCCAGCCGCCCGCGCCGAGGGTCCGCGCGGCCTGCTCCTGCTCGTCGCCGAGCTCCTCCAGGACGGGGACGATCGCCCGCACCACCAGCGGCAGGCAGACGAACACCGTCGCCAGCACCATCCCCGGCGTGGAGAAGATGATCTGGATGCCGCGGCCCTCCAGCCAGCCGCCCACCGGGGTGAACGCGCCGTACACCAGGACCAGCGCCAGCCCGACCACCACCGGGGACACCGACAGCGGCAGGTCGATCAGCGCGCTGAGCAGCCGCCTGCCCGGGAACCGGTGCCGGACGAGCAGCAGCGCGGCCAGCACCCCGAACAGCGTGTTGAGGACGATGGCCCACCCCGCGACCACGGCCGTGACCTGGAAGGCGTGCAGGGCCGAGTGGGAGGTGAGCGCGCCGAGGAACGCGCCGAGACCGTCCTGGAACGTCCGCCAGGCGATCAGCCCGACCGGCACGATCAGCAGGAGGGCCAGGTAGGCCAGCACGATCAGGCGCAGCGCGTACTTGGCCGGCGCGTACTTGGCCGGCGCGTGCTCAGCCATGGCGGGCCCCCCAGCGGCGGACGAGGTCGATCGCGAGCAGGAACACCAGCGACAGCACCAGCAGCGCGGTCGAGGTCGCCGCCGCCGCCGCGGTGTTGTCGCTCTCGATCTGGCCGAAGATGTGCACGGCGGCGACCTGCGTCTTGAACGGGACGTTCCCGGAGATCAGCACCGTCGACCCGAACTCGGAGATGGCGCGGGTGAAGGCCAGCGCCGTCCCGGTCAGCATCGCCGGGACGAGGTTCGGCAGGATGATCCGCCGGAAGACCGTCCAGTTGCCGGCGCCGAGCGAGGCGGCGACCTGCTCCATCTCGCGGTCCAGCTCCATCAGCACCGGCTGGACGGTCCGCACGACGAACGGCAGCGTCACGAACAGCAGCGCCACGACGACTCCCGCGCGGGTGTAGGCGAGCGAGACGCCGAGCGGGCTGTCGGTCCCGTACAGGGTCAGCAGGACGAGGCCCGCCACGATGGTCGGCAGCGCGAACGGCAGGTCGATCAGCAGGTCGACCAGGCTCTTACCGGGGAAGGAGTCGCGGACGAGCACCCAGGCGATCAGCGTGCCCATGACCAGGTTGATCAGCGCCACCACCAGCGAGGCGACGACGGTCAGCCGCAGAGCGGCCCAGGCGTCCGGGGTGGTGATCGCGTCCCAGAACGCGGCGGGGCCCTGCGATGTCCCCTTCCACAGGACGGCGCCGAGCGGGATCAGCACCACCGCGCTCAGGAAGATCGTCGCCGTCCCCACGCCGACCGCCGTGCCGCCCCAGGTGGGCGGGGTGATCCGGCGGCCGGGCGAGGGAGTTGGCGCGGCCCTCGTTTTCTCGATGGTCGGCACGGGACCTAGCCCTCCACCGACACGCCGATGCCCTTCTCGACATCGGCCATGACGCTGCCCTTCGGGTCGAAGAACTCCTTCTTCACCTTGGGCCAGCCGCCGAGGTCGGCGATCGTGAAGAGCCCGGACGGCGCCGGGAACTTCTCCGCGCCGGGCACACCGTCCGCGACGGGCCGGTACCCGTTCTTGACGAAGATCTCCTGAGCCTTCTTGCCGTACAGGTACTTCAGGAAGGCCTGGGCCTCGGCGGGGTGCTCGCTCTTCTTGGTCACCGCGACCGGGTTCTCGATCAGGAGGGTGGCGTCGGGCACCGTGTAGTCGAGCGGCTGGTTGTTCTGCTTGGCGAAGATGGCCTCGTTCTCGTAGGCGAGCATCACGTCGCCCTTCCCGCCCGAGAAGGTCTGCAGCGCCTTGCGCGCGCTGGAGTCCTGCACGGGGACGTTCTTGAAGAGCGCGTGCAGGTAGGCGGTCCCGGCGGCCTTGTCGGCGCCCTTGTTCGCCTTGGCGCCGTACGCGGCCATGATGTTCCACTGCGCCCCGCCGGAGGTGAACGGGTTCGGGGTGATGACCTGGACGCCGGGCTTGAGCAGGTCGTCCCAGGTCTTGAGGTTCTTCGGGTTGCCCTCGCGGGTGGCCAGGACGACGACGGAGTTACTGATCATGCCCTTCTGCGGCCCGGAGTTCCACTTCGCGTCGACGAGGCCGGCATCCACCAGCCGCGTCATGTCCGACTCCAGGGAGAACTCGACGATGTCGGCCTTCAGCCCGTTCGCCACCGCGCGGCTCTGCTCGCCGGAGGCGCCGAACGACTTGGTGAAGGTGACGTTCTCGCCCTCGGGCGTCTTCTGGAACTCCTTGATGATGTCCTCGAACGCGGCCTGGGGCGTGGAGTAGGACACCAGCGAGAGCCGGACCTTCCCGCCCGAGTCTCCCGACCCCCCGCAGGCGGCCGCCCCCAGGGCGACGGCGGCCAGCCCCAGTACGACCCCTGTCTTGCGCACGCGCATCGATCTCTCCATCTTTCCTACATGTTTGGTCGGGTAAGCATGTTATATCGGGGCGCCGCCGTCAAGACGTGTCCGTGCGCCAGCGGGTGAACCGGCGCTCCAGCAGGACGAGGACGTAGTTGAACGCCAGCCCGAGCGCCGAGATGGCGAGGATCTCCGCGTACATCTCGGTGATCGCGAAGTTCTGCTGCGCGGAGCCGATGAGGAAGCCGAGGCCCTCCTTGGCGCCGACCATCTCCGCGACGATCATGACGAGCACGGAGATCCCGCCGGCCAGCCGGACGCCGGTGAAGACCGACGGCACCGCGGCGGGCAGGATCACCTTCTGGAAGACCCGCACGGCGGGCAGCCCGAGCGACCGCGCGGACTTGACCAGCGTCGCGTCCACCGTGCGGACCGCGCTGATCGTGTTCAGCAGGATCGGCCACGCACACGCGTACAGGACGATCGCGATCTTCGACGTCTCGCCGATGCCGAGGACCAGGACGAAGACCGGCAGCAGCGCGATCGCGGCGGTGTTGCGGAACAGCTCCAGCAGCGGGTTCAGCAGGTCCGCGACCGGCCGGTACCAGCCGATCAGCAGGCCGAGCGGCACCGCGAGGACGATCGCCAGCCCGAACCCCGACAGGGCGCGGACCAGGCTGGCCTCGGTGTCGCTCCACAGCCGGCCGCTCCCGGCCAGCTCCCCCAGGGCCGGGAGGACGTCCGACACCGGCGGCAGGAAGACCGGGTCGACGAGCCGCGCGCGGGGAGCCAGCTCCCAGACGGCGAAGAACACGGCGAGCGCGATCGTGCGCCGGAACACGACGGCGGCGAGCGCCCTGAGGCGGCGACGCCTCGCGGGCGGGGGCGCGGCCTCGATCCAGGGCTCGGCGGGCGCGGGCGCCTCCACGGTGCTAGCCACGGGTGACCGCCTCCTCGCGCGGCGCCGGGACGGACGGCCGCCGCGCCGCCCGCATCTCGTCCTTCAGCAGCGACCAGACCCGGTGCCGGTGGGCCGCGAACTCGGGGCTGGAGCGCAGGTCCTCCCGCTCGTCGCGGCGGCCGAGGTCGATGCCGACGATCTCCTTCACCCGGCCGGGCCGCGAGGTCAGCACGGCCACCCGCCCGCCGAGGTACACGGCCTCGTCGATGCCGTGGGTGATGAACACGACGGTCTTGCCGGTCTTCGCCCAGATGCGCAGCAGCTCGTCCTGGAGGGTGTCGCGGGTCTGCGCGTCGAGCGCGGCGAACGGCTCGTCCATGAGCAGCACGCCGGGGTCGTAGGCGAGGCTGCGGGCGATCGCGACGCGCTGCTTCATGCCGCCGGACAGCTCGTGCGGGTAGCGGTCCTCGAAGCCGGACAGGCCGACGAGGTCCAGGTGGCGCCTGGCGACCTCGGTGCGCTCGCGGCGCCGCAGCCCCTTGGCCTCCAGCCCGAACTCGACGTTGCGCAGCGCCGTCCGCCACGGGAGCAGCGCGTACTGCTGGAAGACCACACCCCGGTCGAGGGCCGGCCCGGTCACCTCCGCGCCGTCGATCGCGACGCGTCCGGCGGTGGGCCGGGAGAGCCCGCCGATCAGGTCGAGCAGGGTCGACTTGCCGCAGCCGGACGGCCCGACCACGACGAGGAACTCGCCCTCGGCGACGTCCAGGTCGATGCCGCTGAGCGCGGTGAACGCGCCGCCGCCGCGAACCGGGAACGTCTTGCCGACGCCCGTGAGACTGATCTTCGCGGTCTTCGCGGTCTTCACGTTCTGCGCGGTCATCGCGGGGTGCCTCCGTTCGCGTAGGGGTTGAACTCGTTCGTGTACAGGTCCCGGGGCCGGACCTTGACCTCCTTGATCTGGCCGACGTCCTTCAGCCAGCCGCTCCAGGTCGCGAACTCCCGGTCGGTCATCAGGCCGCCCCGCCCGGCGACGCCCCACGACTTCCAGTACTTCAGCGCGTCGGGCCCCTCGTTCCGGCCGCGCGCCGTGAGGATCTCCGTCTGCCGGGCGATGACCTCCTCGCGCGGCGTGGTGCGCGACCACTCGATGGCCTTGGCGATCCCGGTGGTGAAGGCCCGCACGGTGTCGGGGTTCCGCTCGATGAAGTCGTCGCGGAAGACGTAGGAGCCGGCGGTGAAGGCGCCGAGGAAGTCGTAGTCCCGGAAGACCCGGCGGACCCCGCCGGCGGCGAGCGCCTTGTCCTGGAAGATCCCGGTGAGCGCGGCGACGTCGATCCGCCCCTGGCGCAGCGACTGCTCCAGGGAGACCGGCGGCACGGCGAGCGCCTCCACCTTCGCGACATCGCCGGCGCCGAGTCCGTTGCGGCGCAGGTAGAGGTCCAGGACGGCCTGGGAGTGGCCGCCGAGCACCGCAAAGCATTCGTGTCACGGACGTAGAAGATCGCGCGCCCGGTCGCTTTGTCGGTCCTGGGAATGTCGGTGGCGGTCGGTAGGTTGCGGGGCGTGTCCCGGTACCGGTTGTGTCCGACCCCTGCTCAGGAGGCGGGGTTGCTGGGGCATTGCTCGCATGCCCGGTATGTGTGGAATCTGGCGGTGGAGCAGCATGCCTGGTGGACGCCGCGGCGCGGTCCCGCGCCGGGGTATGTCGCGCAGGCCCGCCAGCTCACCGAGGCTCGCGCCGCGAACCCGTGGCTGGCGGCCGGTTCGCAGACGGTGCAGCAGCAGGCGCTCAAGGACTTCGCGCAGGCCATGGTGAACTTCTTCGCCGCTACGCACCGGCGCCCCACCTGGCGCAAGGCCGGGCTGCACGAGGGATTCCGGATTGTCGGCGTCCGTGGCCGCGCTTGGGAGGTGCGGCGGTTGTCGCGCCGCACGGGTGAGGTGCGGGTGCCGAAGGTGGGGTGGGTGCGGTTCCGCTGGTCGCGCCCCGTCCCGCCGGACATGAGGTCGTTCCGGGTGACCCGTGACCGCGCCGGGCGCTGGCACGTCGCATTCGCCGCCATCCCCGCCCCAATCCCCGCGCCCGGCAACGGTGCGGCAGTTGGCGTTGACCGGGGCGTGGCGGTGTCGGCCGCGCTGTCCACCGGCCAGACCAGCAGCGTGCCGGGGTTGACGCCGGGTGAGACCGAGCGGTTGAAGCGGCTGCTGCGCCGCCTGGCCCGCGCGAAGCGCGGATCGAATCGGCGTGCCCGGGTCAAGGCCGCCATCGCGCGGCTCAAGGCGCGTGAGACCGACCGCCGCAAGGACTGGGTGGAGAAGACCTCGACGGACCTGGCGCGCCGCTTCGACGTCATCGCCGTCGAGGACCTCAACGTCACTGGGATGACCCGGTCGGCGCGCGGCACCCTGGACGCGCCCGGCACGGGCGTGCGCGCCAAGGCCGGGCTCAACCGGGGCATCCTGGCCAACGGGTGGGGACAGCTCGTCACCCGGCTGGAGCACAAGGCGCCAGGACGCGTGGTCCGGGTCGCCCCGACGTACACCTCGCAGACCTGCAACGCCTGCGGGCACCGCGCACCCGGCAACCGCGAGAGCCAAGCGGTGTTCCGGTGCACGGCCTGCCGACACTGCGACAACGCCGACGTCAACGCCGCCTGCAACATCCGAGACTCCGCCGTGGGACGCACGGTGGCCGCGCGGGGAGGCACGCCGCTGGGCGGGCCGGCGAACCGCGAACCCCGACTCGCTCTCCTCTCCGTATAGGGGACGGGTTGGAATCCCCCCCGCTTCAGGTGGGGGAGGACGTCAACGGCGGCTTCGCGCAGAGCGTCGTCGGGCTGCCTCCGCATGAGGGCCGCACGCTCCTCGACATCTTCCAGCGGCAGGTCACCCGGCCGGAGAACATCCTGCGCTGGGCGTGGGCGCCGGGCGACCTCATCGTGTTCGACAACCGGATCACCCAGCACTACGCGTCCGACGACTACGGCGACCTGCCGCGGCTGCTGCACCGCGTCACCGTCGCCGGCGACGTCCCGGTGGGCGTGGACGGGCGGGAGAGCTACCTCGTCGAGGGCGACGACGCCTCGCACTACACCCCGTCCGCGGCCTGAGCCGGGCCGTCCGGAGACCAGGGCCCGGGGAAGGGGTGACCCCGGGCCCTGCCGGCGTCACAGCTTGGGCAGCACGCACATGGCGTCGAGGCCGAGGACGTGGTTGAGCCGGCCGAACGCCAGCCAGGAGCCGATGCACATGCTCAGCTCCACGATCTCGGCCTGGGTGTAGTGCGCGGTCATCCGGCCCCAGAACTCCTCGTCCAGGCCGTGGTGGTCGAGGGCGTACCGCTCGGCGTACTCGGCGGCGAGGCGGGTGCGGTCGTCGAAGCGGTCGGTGGTGCGCCAGTCGGTGACGGCGTCGGCGAACTCCCCCTCGACCTTCTCGCCGTCGCGGTCCGTCCGCCAGTCGAGGCAGAACAGGCACCCGTTGATCTGCGCGATGCGCAGGCGGGCGGCCTCGAACTCGCGGAGCCCGAGCGTCGTGTGCGCGTACACCGCGAGCGACAGGTTGGACGCGGCGGGGCCGATCCCGGGCACCATCTCGCCCCACGCGTACTGGATCGGGTCCTTGCCGTCGGGGATGTCGAGGTTCATCGGGTCTTCCTCCCCAGCCTGCCCACGGCGGGACGCAGCGGGACGTCGAGCGCGTCGTAGAGTCCGGGTTCGGCGTCCACCAGCCAGTCGACGGCGCCGACGAGGCGCCCGACGGCGGTGGCGTTGCCGCCCGCCGCGCGGTTGCCGTGCTCGTCGGTGGCCTCGACCGTGACCTCGATGCGCGGGTCGCCCTCGATGATGACGCGGTGCGCGCCGTCGCCGTCCGGCGGCACCGGCCAGTCGGGCGCGCAGGACGCGTGGATGCGGGTGACGTGCTCGACCACGATGCGGGGCTCGCCCTCGACGATGCCCTGCACCTCGAACCGCACCGCGCCCTGGGTGCCCTTCTCGAAGTCGCCCATGGACGCGGTGGTGATGGTCTCGTCCAGCGGCCGCCGCTCCACGGTCTCGCGGACCTCGTCCAACTCGACGCCGAGCGCCCGCGCCATCAGCCGGACCTGCCCGCCCCACACCATGGTCGGGACGGTCGCCGCGAGCATCGGCGGCTCGTAGTCCATGGGCTGGCCCATGCCGACCAGGTAGCGGACGGAGTCGGGCTGGTCGTAGGTGGTGTAGTCGAAGATCTCCTGGCAGCGGACGACGTCGACGACGCCGCCCAGCCCGCTGATCATCAGCGGCAGGACGTCGTTGCCCCAGCCCGGGTCGACGCCGGAGACGAACAGCGAGCCGCCGCCCTCGGCGACGGCGTCCAGCACCGCCGCCCGCATCTCGGGCGGGGCGTTGCGCTGGTCGTAGAGCGCGTACAGCGCGGGCGACACGACCACGGCCCCGGCCCGGATCGCCCGCAGGATGTCGGCGAGGGCGTCGTCCGGGCGGATGTCGCCGGACGCCGCGTAGACCACGGCCTGCGGGCCGGTGCCGAGGACGGCCTCGATGTCGGTGGTCGCCGCGACGCCGAGGTCGCGGCCGAGACCGGCGAGGTCGCCCGCGTCCCGGCCGGCCTTGCCCTCGTCGTGGACGATCACGCCGGTCAGTTCCAGGCCCGGATGGGCGTCGACGGCGCGGAGGGCGAGCCTGCCCACGTTGCCGGTGCCCCAGACGATCGCGGAGATCATGCGCGGAATGTAACAAAGCCCGGCCAGAATGCCAAGCAAGCACTTGGTTAACTGCCCGTGACCTGGCAACACGCATGCGTAACGGACCGTAAGTTACTTTTGCGTAGCTAGTGACTTCCCTCTCCCGGCGATATAGAACCTGTTCCAGTCTCAGCGAGAGTGAGGGAGGTCACATGACGGACTCCGCCATGCCCACTGGGAGACCTAGTGGCATGTCACGACGCGGTTTCATTGTTGGAACCGGTTCCATTCTGGGGCTCGGGGTGCTCGGCGGCACCGCCGCCACCACCGCCCGGGCGGCCGGCCCGATCGGCGACGGCGCGCACGTCCCGGCCCTGATCATCGGCACCGGCTACGGTGGCTCCGTCGCCGCGCTCCGGCTCGCCCAGGCCGGCGTCGACGTCCACATGGTCGAGATGGGCCAGGCATGGGACACGCCCGGCTCGGACGGCAAGATCTTCGCCAACACCCGGTCGCCCGACTACCGGTCCTTCTGGCTGCGGACCCGGACCAAGCAGCCGCTCAGCAACTTCCTCGGCTTCCCGATCGACAAGGACGTCCCGCGGTACGCCGGGATCCTGGACGCCGAGGAGTTCGCCGGCATCACCGTCTACCAGGGACGCGGCGTCGGCGGCGGCTCGCTCGTCAACGGCGGGATGGCGGTCACGCCGAAGCGCTCGCGGTTCAGCGGCGTCCTCCCGTCGGTGAACGCCGACGAGATGTACGCCAAGTACTACCCGCGCGCCAACGCCGGCCTCGGCGTCAACGAGATCGACCGGGCCTGGTTCGACTCGACCGACTGCTACCAGTACGCGCGGGTCGGGCGGAAGCACGCGCAGCGCTCCGGGTTCGCGTGGGAGTACGTCCCGAACGTGTACGACTTCGACTACATGGAGAAGGAGGCGGCGAACACGGTGCCGAGGTCGGCACTCGCGGCGGAGATCCTCTACGGCAACAACTACGGCAAGAAGACGCTGCCGAAGACCTACCTGGCGCAGGCCAAGGCGACGGGCCGGGTCTCGATCTCGGCGCTGCACCGGGTGACGTCGGTGACGCCCGCCTCCGGCGGCGGCTACACGGTCGCGATCGAGACGCTCAACACGTCCGGCGACGTCACCGGGACGAAGACCGTGCGGGCCGACCGCGTGTTCTTCGCGGCAGGCAGCGTCGGCACCAGCAAGCTGCTGGTCAAGCTCAAGTCGACCGGTGCGCTGCCGAACCTGAACGGCGAGGTCGGCAGGGGCTGGGGCGACAACGGCAACGTCATGTGCGGCCGGGCCAACCACCTCTGGGACCCGACCGGCAGCCTCCAGTCGTCCATCCCGACCGGCGGCATCGACAACTGGGACGCCGGCGGGGCGTTCGCCGAGGTCGCGCCGCTGCCCACCGGAATCGAGACCTGGGCCTCGTTCTACCTGTCGATCACCAACACCCCGCACCGGGCCGACTTCTCCTGGAACGCCGCGGCGGGACGGGTGGACCTGAACTGGCAGACGGCCTGGAAGCAGACCAGCATCGACATGGCCAAGTCGATCTTCGACAAGATCAACAAGAAGGAGGGGACGATCTACCGGACCGACCTCTTCGGCGTCTACAAGATCTGGGGCGACCACCTCACCTACCACCCGCTCGGCGGCGCCGTCCTGAACAAGGCGACCGACAACTACGGCCGGCTGCGCGGCTACTCCGGCCTCTACGCCATCGACGGCTCGCTCATCCCGGGCAACACGAGCGTCAACCCGTTCGTCACGATCACCGCCCTCGCCGAACGCAACATCGAGAACATCATCGACAACGACCTGTAGCGGCGCGCTGACGGGATCCGGCCACGGGCGCGTGTGGCCGGACTTTCACTTTCCCGGGCTCACGGGGGCACCGGCCGAGGACGGGCACGGGCACGGGCACGGGCACCGGATTGTCGATCCTCTATCCGGGTAGCGGCTGGTCAACGGGGGGTTCGGTCTCGGCTGGACGAGGCGGCCGGCCGCGGGGGCACCCGGTTGCGCCGGACGACCCCGGGTAGGTGCGGATCCTGACGAATCAGCCGGGGGAGATCGTGGATTCGGATGAGCATTCTCGGCATGGCCATCGCGGTGGTGGCCGCTGCCTTCATCGGGCTCGGCTTCGTGGCGCAGCAGCACGCCGCGTTCCGCGAGCCGCTGGAGGAGATCCTGCATCCGCGGCTGCTGCTGGACCTGCTGCGCAGCCGGCTGTGGCTGACCGGCATCGCCTCGATGATCACCGGCCAGATCATCTTCGCGTTCGCGCTGAACATGGCCGATGTCGCCGAGGTCACGCCGGTCCTCACGATCAACCTCATCTTCGCGCTGTTCGCCGCGCACGTGATCTACCGGGAGCGGCTCGGCCGCAACGAGTGGCTCGGCGCGCTGCTGCTGACCGGCGGCGTCGCGCTGTTCCTCGGGATCGGAGTGCCGCACGGCGGGTCGCTGCCCGGCGTGCACTCGCCGCGCTGGCTCGCGGGCGGGGCCGTGCTCGCCCTCGTCGCCCTGTGCGCGATCGGCGGCCTGCACCGGGACCTGCGCGTCCGCGCGATGCTGCTGGCGTGCGGCGCCGGCCTGCTCTACGGGCTCCAGGACACCCTGACCCGCAGCGTACTGCTGGTCACCGACGAGAACTTCGCCCACGTCTTCGTCACCTGGCAGCCGTACGGTCTCGTCTTCATCGGGGCGCTCGGGCTGCTGTTCGCGCAGAGCGCCTTCGACGCGGCGCCGCTGCGGATCTCGCTTCCCGCGACGACGGCGGCCGAGCCGCTCACCGGCATCGCGCTCAGCATCGTGATCTTCGGGGAGCGGGTGCGGCTGGAGATCTCCGACCTCGCCCTGGAGGCGCTCGGGCTCGCCGCGATGGTCGGGGGCATCATCGTCCTCGGCCGGTCGCCCTACCTGGGCAAACCCGGCGAGCGCGCGGCCGCGCCGCCTGACGGGGTGGAGGCCCGATGATCCCGGTCGTCCTCGCGCTGTTCGCCGGCGCCTCGAACGCACTCGCGTCCGTGCTGCAGCGGCGGGTCGCCAAGGCCGCGCCCGAGTCGGACGCGTTCAAGCCCGCGCTCATCCTGGACCTGCTCCGCAAGCCCATGTGGCTCGGCGGCATCGCCGCGCTCATCGCCGCCTTCGTGCTGCAGGCGGCGGCGCTGTCCATGGCGGGGCTGTCGCTCGTCCAGCCGCTGCTGGCCGTCGAACTGCCGTTCACCATGATCCTCATCGCGTGGCTGCCGCCGCGCGGGCTGCACCAGGTGCCGTGGACCGCCGTCATCCTGCTCAGCACCGGGCTGGCGGTGCTGCTGTTCGCGCTCTCGCCCGACGAGGACTACGACGTGCCGAGCACCGCCGCGTGGATCATCGCGACGGTCGGCACGGTCGCCGTCGTCGCCGGCCTCATCGCGCTGGCCTGGCTCGTCCCGGGGCCCGTCCGCGCCATCCTGCTGGGCATCTCCACATCGGTCGGGTTCGCGCTGACGGCCGCCTTCATGAACACCGCGACGCGCAAGCTGGAGCGCGGTTTCGGCGTCGCCTTCACGTCCTGGCAGATCTACGCGATGGCCCTGGCGGGCCTCGCCAGCCTCTTCCTGCTGCAGAACGCGCTGCAGAGCGGCAGCCTCGTCGCCGTGCAGCCCGCCCTGACCATCTCCGACCCCGTCGCCAGCATCATCCTCGGGGTCTACCTGTTCGGCGAGGACGTCCAGGGCGGGCCGTGGGTCATCCTGGAGGCCGCCGGCATGGGGCTGATCCTCCTCGGCAGCATCGGCATCGCCCGATCCCCGCTGCTGCACGAGGAGCACGACGTCAGCCGAGCGCAGCCCGGATGACCCGCTCGGCGGGGACGGCGTCGAACAGCGCGGCGGCCTTGCGGGCCCGCGCCGCCCGCACCGCCCCGTCCGCCAGCCCGTCCAGGGCCTCGATCAGCTCGCGCGGCGAGCGGGCGTAGCAGCTCAGGCCGTCGCGGGCCATCGCCGCGGCGCCGTCGCGGCCGTGCCCGGGGATCGGCCGGTAGGAGATCACCGGCAGCCCGCACGCGAACGCCTCCCGGCAGGTCAGCCCCGCCGCGTTGTCGATCAGCGCGTAGGCGCCCGCCATCAGCTCGGCCATGTCGTCGCGCCAGCCGAGCGCGGGCCCGTAGACCCGCTCCCGCAGCCGCTCGTTCCGCCCGCACAGCACCACCGGGATGTACCGGCCGGACGCGGCGAGGCCCTGCGCCGTCTCCACGACCCGCCCGACGCCCCAGGCGCCCGCCGAGATCAGCACGATCCGGTCGCCCGGCCGCGCCCCGGCCTCCTCCCGCAGCCGGTCGCCCGCGCCCCGCAGCCGGTCGCCCGCGCTCCGCGCCCGGCGGAACTCGCGCCGCACGACGGGCGCGTACACGCCGGCGTGGCGGCCCGTCCGCTCCAGCACCGTCCGCGCGGCCCGCTCGTCCGGGCACAGGTAGCGGTCGTTGCCCGCGTGCAGCCACATCCGGTGGACGGCGAAGTCGGTCACCAGCACCAGCGACGGCGCGGCGAGCCGCCCCGAGTCCCGCAGCCGCCCCGCCGCCTGCGCGGCGAGGTGGAACGTCGACACGACCGCGTCGGGCGGCAGCTCCCGGATCCGCGCGTCCAGCCGCCGCGCGATCAGCGCGGTGAGCGGCGACGCGGGCGGCGGGCGCCGGGACACGAAGAACGCCCGGTAGATGCCCTCGTACAGCCAGGGCGTGGACCGGACCATCCCCTCGTACATCCGCCGCAGCCCCCGCCCGAGCCGCAGCGGCACGAGGTCGAGCACGTCCAGGACGGACGCCTCGACGTCCTGCGGCGCCATCCGGCGCGCCAGCTCCTCGGCGACCGCGTCATGCCCGGCGCCCATGCCCGCTGTCAGAATTAAGAGTCGTTTGCCCATTCGTTGAGCTCCCCCCAGTGAAAATGTCTTCATGTCCCGCCGCGTGCCCGCCACCCTGACCGCCGTCGTGCTGGGTCACGCCCTGCCCGCGGCGACCTGGCTGCCCCCGGTCCGCCGGCTGACGCCCCGCATCGCCGGCCGCGGCGGCCCCCGCCACGTGGCGCTCACCCTCGACGACGGCCCCGACCCCTCGTCCACGCCCCTGTTCCTGGACGAGCTGGCCCGCCTCGACTGCCGCGCGACGTTCTTCGTCCTCGGCACCATGCTGCGGCGCACCCCGTCGCTCGGCCGCCGCATCGTCGACGAAGGCCATGAGATCGCCGTGCACGGCTGGCACCACGACAACACCCTGACGACGCGTCCCGGCCGGGTGACCGGCGAGATACGGGACACGGTGCACCTGGTGCAGGACGTGTGCGGCGTGATGCCGTCCTGGTACCGGCCGCCGTACGGGGCTCTGAGCACCGAGGCGTGGGTCGCCGCCCGCCGCAACGACCTGCGCCCCGTTCTGTGGACGGCGTGGGGGAAGGACTGGACGTCCTCCGCTACTCCGTCCTCCGTGCTGGAGACCCTGGCACCGGGCCTCAAGGGCGGCGCGACACTCCTCCTGCACGACAGCGATGTCACTTCGGCACCCGGCGCATGGAAGGCGACCCTCGGCGCGCTGCCCCGGGTCGTGCAACGATGCCGCGCGTCCGACCTGACCGTCGGCCCCCTGCGCGACCACGGAGTGCACCCGTAACGACCGCTGTCACACGGCTACTACTCCCCCGGCATGCGTCCTCTATGTGGCGCGACCAGCCCGTTTCTGCATCCTCGCGAGGACGCCGCCGGTGATCAGAACGAGGCCGAGCGCCGCCGCCGCGGCCGGGAGGGCGGTGGGGATGCCGAGGTAGGTCGTGATGCCGAGGATCCGGGAGAGGCCCCAGGGCAGGAGCGCCATCTGGTCGTTCCAGATGGTGAGAACGCGTTCGAGGCCGATCGCGGCGATCAGGGCTCCGAGCAGTGCGAGGGGCACGCCTATCTGGATCATCGTCGCGCCGGTCGCTTCTCGCTTGCGTAGGCCGTAGGCGTCGCGGAGCACCCGGTAGGCGACCGCGAACGTCCAGCAGAAGGCGGCGAACGCGATCGTGATGTAGAGGGAGCGGAGGCCGGGCTCGGTCCAGAAGTCGTACCAGTACCGGCCGGGGCCGCGTCCCGCCAGCGGGACGAGGAGGATCGCGGTGCGTCCGAGCGCGACCCCGCCGATGGCTGCGCTGAGCGCGAACCTGTCGTGGCCGCGCATCAGCCGGCGCAGTGTGAGGGCGAAGATCAGCCAGGCGCCGAGCACCAGGATGAGGTGGGCGGGCGCGGCGAACCAGGTGTAGACGGCGCGGCTCACGACGAGGACGGCGAGGGGCAGGGCCCACACGAGCGTCCGGTCGGCCCGTCCGGGGGTGACCGACGTGACCTGCCACGGGCGCGTCATGCCGAGCCAGAGCGCCCGTAGAGCGGCCGATCCGGGAACGCCTCGCAGCAGCCTCGGGGCGGCGCCGAGGATGAACACGATGGCGAGGACGGCGAGCAGGGCCCTGGCGAACCAGGCCATGGCCTCGTCGCGGTCGGCGTGCTTCATTCCGATTTCGGCGGCGGTGAAGTTGTAGGCGGGAAGGGCGGTGTCGTGACCGTAGCGCTTTTCGTGTGCGGCGGCGGCCGTCCTGAACCGCTTCTCGGCCGCGCGCCATTCCGCCTTGGCGTCGGCCGAGCCCGTGTCGAGCCATTGCGCATGCCGGAGCACCATCGTCCGGTAGGCGGCCAGCGTCTCGAAAAGATCGACCTGATAGGCCATGGTGTTCGCGAACTGCTGCCGCAGGGCCGGATCGCGCCATTTCGAAGCCCCGGTGCCGTCGATGAGCGCCTGCATCCTGCGGGCCAGTTCCACGGCCTCCGCGCCCTCTTCGATCGCCTCATCGAGCTTGGGACGGGCCACCTTGTAGATCGTGTCCAGCGCGGCGCTGTCGCCGGTCACGATGTCCCACTCGAAGATCCACATCATCGGCGGCGGTTCCAGCCCGAGCGCCTTGACCCTGGTGTCGGCATAGGGGCCGATGTAGAGGCCCTTGCCGATCGCGCTCCGGGACAGGGCCATTACCTGGGCGATCGCCGAGATCGTGCCCGGGTCGTCGGAGAACGTCTGCCGGATCCAGTCGTTCGTGGCGGCGGCGACGTCCGCGTCCGGGTCCCATGCCAGGCGGGCGGTCAGGTAGACGTTGAGGTCCCACATCTGCCAGAACCCGGTGCGCAGGTAGAGGGTCATCGGGCCCGCGCGGAGCGGCCCGCCGTCCTGAGTCCAATTCCACAGGCCGACGACGTTGGGATTCTTGGCGAGGAACGTCCGGAGCGCCTGCTGATGCAGCCCGCCGAGGTCGTTCGGCAGCGCCCCGAACCCCTCGAACTCCCGCCGCGACTGGAACTCGACGATCCTCCTCTGCTCACCGGTCAGCAACGTCGTGTTGAGCGGAAGGTGACTGTAGAAGTCCCCCAGCGAGTACTTGGTCGACACGATGAGGTGTTCGCTCTCGATGCCGTCCAAGACCTCGTGATAGGACGCCGGATTGGTGTGCATGTCACCGACCGCCCCGACGCCGACGCTCCAGGTACGGAAGACGATGTCCTTGTCGTCCGCGTCGGCCTGCCGCAGGAACGCGGTGAGCATGGCCCGCACCTGCTGCACCGTCGTGACCTTGATCTCGGAATGGTAGTCCCACCCGGCGAGCTTGTACTCCTCACCGCCCTCCCCGATGCGGACGACGACCCCGTCCACGTACGGCATCGCCGTGAACAGCTCATGCAGCCCGGCCCGATAGACAGACCAGAGCCGCGCACTAGAGGTGTCGAGATCGCCGAGGTACGCCTTCAACGGTGGTGACAGCGCCAGTATGTCGGTCTGGAAGTAGACCTTCATCCCCATCTCATGGGCGTACTTCCAAGCGGGCCCGAACGCCCGCCGCATCGCGAGCGCCCGCGCGATATGCGCATCACCCTTCCGATAAACGGCATGGCCGTCCCCGACCTCACCGAAGGTGACGTACTCGAGAAACCCAGGCACGACGACGCCGTTGTACCCGTCCGCCAGCGCATGGTCGACGAACTGCCGGAACTGCGCGCCAATACTCTCGGCCTGCTTCGCATCGACCCATGGCGCACGCCCCAGCAGCGCCGGCCCGACGACATCGGTGTTGAGCCCGTAGTCGTCCCCCGCCGCGAAGGCCGCCTTGTCAGGCGTCAACCCCACAGACCCGTGGTCGGTCAACCGCAGCGGCAAGGTCGGCTCAACAACCCGCCCGTCGTCCTCCTTGGGCAGCACATCGGCTCCCGGCCGAATCCGGTCGGCAACCGCATAGAGCCCATTAGCGACCCCACCGGCCGTAGCCGCCTCAAGCAACAGCCCACCACCCTGCCGCCGCAGCCGAAACGCCTGTTCCGCCGACTCGGACGAGATCGAAGCGCCCCGCACTACTCGCAGTGCGGCCTCGCCCTCCCCCAAGCCGACCTTGGGCCTCGGCAACCCGCGCCCCGCGAACGCCGAGGCGACCGCCTCCGCCGCGAGCCGCTCCCGCCGCCGCTGCACGTCCGTCCCACCGACCGGCAGCAGGATCGACTTGAGATGCGGCGGCTCGACCATCGGCGCGACCTTCGCCACCGCAGCCCGCTCGACAGGAACCGCGGCAGGCGCGACCTCGACCTTCAGCAGGGCCCCGACCTGCGACGCGACGGCCGCACCGAGGACGAGCACCAGAACGCCCGCCACCAGGTACCACCGCCGCCGCGCCCCGCTCCACCCCTCACCCGCGCCCGACATGCGGCAAATCGTAGATCTCGCCCACCAAATGAGGAATCCGGTTCGTCCGGTTCACTCCCCAGTGCCACCGAGCGCCTTCGTCATGAAGACGCTGTTCGGGTCGGGGCGGTAGTCGGCGAAGGGGGCGCAGTAGTCGAATCCAAACTTCTCGTAGAGCCGCCGCGCCGGGAGAAAGAAGTCGTCGGACCCCGTCTCCAGGCTCAGCCGGGCGAGCCCCATCCGCTCGGCCTCGGCGATGACGTGCCCGAGCAGCCTGGACGCGATACCGCTCCGCTTGCGCGCCGGAGACGTGCGCATCGACTTCAACTCGCCGTGGACGGCGTCCAGCCTCTTGATCGCTCCGCAGCCCACGACGAGTTCCCCGTCCATCACCGTCCAGAACGTGACGTCCGGGCCCCGCAGCGCGTCGAGGTCGAGCGCATGCTTGCTCTCCAGCGGCGTAACAGAACGCATCTGCCGGACGTGCTCAGCCAGGAACTCCGCGATCTGCGCCCCAGACAGATCGTCAACGACAATTCTCATCTCACTCACCCACACAATTATCCGCTGACGGGCCCACACCACGAACGCGCCACATCGGTTCGATCACGTTGCTCGTCCGGGCTGCTCCGGGCCCTAGGTTGCGGGGCATGACGACCACTCCCTCCGCCGTAGTACGCCGCGCGCACGCACGGCGATGGCTCGTCGCCACCGCCGTCCTCTACAACCTCACCCACCACTTCGGCTTCGCCCTCACCCCACTCGGTTCCGTCGGCCACACCCGCTGGGCCGACTGGATCGACGTCCTCACGCCCTACTCCGTGCTGCTCACCGCCGCGGCAGCCCTCCACGCCGCCGGCACACACCGCCGCAGTTGGACGCTTTACCTCGTCGGCGCCATCACCTATACCGAGGGCCACGGCATCCACCTCGCGGCCAATTCCGTTTACAACACCCACCCGAACCCCACCGCACACCTCTGGGACGAGACCGTCGGCCATTACGTCTGGTACGCGGGAACCGCCCTCGTCTTCGCCGCTCTCGTCACCGCGTTCGCTCGCATGCCACCGCCGCGCACCGCTCTTCACCTTCCGCTCAGCCTCGGCGTGGCCATTACCTGGACCACCAACTCCATCGAAGGCACCACGGGGTTCATGGGCATCGCCATCGCCGCCGTATTCACCGTCTGGGGCTGGCGGACCCGGCACCACCTCGGCCGTGTCCTACTCCCCGCCTTCGCGCCCGCCCTCGTCATGCTCACGGCCTACGGCACCTGGTACCGAGGCTTCCCCCAACCCTCCGACATGGGCTGGCTATAACCCCGCCGCCCCACCCGCCACAGCGAACGAGTCACTCTCCAGCCGGACGGGGACATGGCGGCACCGTCCACCCACCCGCAAGCAACTAGCCGGACATGTCCCGCCAGAGACCCGGTTCCCCGCACTTCACCCACACCCAGCCACCCAACTCCGCCAGTTCCACATACCCCCAGCCCACATCGCCGAACGACTCAAGCAACGGGGCTTCGACCTGAAGGTATTCGGTCCGGACACCGGCGTCCCCCATTCGCGTCAGCGCATGGCACGCTCGCCGGAATCCGGCATCCCGCCCCACACCCCCACGTGCCACAATATTCCGAACCAAACGGACATTCATCGCTGTACGGCGTCCACGAACCTCGACCAGGCCGCTACATTGTTGATCTGCGGCGTGTTGTTGTTTTCGACGCGGCGGTGTCAAGTGGTTGTTGCAACGAGGTACTGGTTGAGTGTTTGGGCTGGATTGGTGAAAATCCCGGCGAACGCGTCCCGCCCGAACGCCAGCCGCTCCCCGTCCGGATCCTTGGAGTCCCGCACCCACACCCGCCCGCCCGACTCCGCCAACTCCACACACGCAGGATCGCTGTCACCACCGCTGCGAGAACTCTTACGCCACTCGATCATCCGCATATGTCCCCATCGTCCGCTCGATCAGATCCCGAGAGTCGCTCTTCGAGAGCGCGACGGCGCCGATCTGGGCGAATCGAATCGCAAGCTTGGCAATCTCGTCTCCGCCTTCGATGAGCCGTCCGCCAAGCTGCGCGCCCACGTAGGCCACTTCCCGGGAGCCTACTCGAAGTATCTGGATCGCCCCGTCATGCCCGGGATGCCGACCGGCCGATCGTGGGACGATTCGGATGGCCGATCGCGGTGACCTGCCGACTTCGACGAGATAGGCAAGCTGCTCCTCCATCATTTCAGGTCCACCGACGTAGCACTCCAACACCTCTTGATCGAGAAGGATCCAGAGATAGGGCGGCTCGTCCTTGGCAAGGATCTCCTGACGCTCCAACCGCGCTGCGGTCTCCTTGGCCACGTCCAACTTCTGATCGCTGTCCGCCACCAGAGCGCGGGTGTACGCCTCGGTCTGCAGAAGCGCGGGGACGGTCTTACCGTGGTAGACCTCGATGTTCGTGGCACCCCGCTCGTACTGAAGGTACTGCTTGTACCAGTCGGGGTCGTGCCCGCTGCACGCGAACATGAAAAGCCGCTCGAAGTGACCACCGGTGTTCCACGCCTCATCGAGCCGCTTCATGTAGACGTCGCGTGGACGCAGGCGACCTGCCTCCCAGTTAGCCTCGATTTTTCGTGAGGTCGGTTGGGGGGGGGGGGGGACCCCCCCCCGCGGGGTTTTGGGTGGATGGGGGTGGAGATTGAGGGG
>NZ_JBEYTW010000044.1:0-67497 GCF_040643275.1 Spirillospora sp. NPDC047418 | reverse complement strand
TGGTCCCACTGGCGACGCCGTCACCAGGCCCGATCCCAGGCCAGCCACTACCACCGACAAGCCACTCAAGCATGAAGATCGCGATCTACAACTGGGGTACTAGGCTACGCCGGCACCGAGCGACCCATCGTCAACACCATGCGCAGCTTCGCGGTCTCGGCGTGGGTCCGTCTGGAGAAGGGGGACCGCACTCGGACGGTGCTCAGCCAGGACGGCGAGAACAAGAGCGGGTTCTACCTTAAATACGATGGCGCGTATCAGAAGTGGGCGTTTTCGAGGGTCAAGGCAGACTCTGCTGAAACTGGGACCTATCAAGCCTTCTCGAAAGAAAAGGCCGTCCTGAATTCATGGACCCACCTGGTCGGAATTTTCAACAAGGACACCAAAAAACTGCGGATATATGTGAATGGGGTGCCCGGGATCGAGAGTCCGGAGGTCTCTTCAGTGTGGCTTGCCCAAGGAGGGTTCCAGATCGGGCGCAGCAAGTGGCTTGGAACCCAGGCCGACCACTGGGCGGGCCAGATCGATGACGTCCGGGTCTATGACCGGATCGTGAGTGACCAGGAGGCCGAGGCGATGGTCACGCAGCATCCGGTGTTGAAGGCCCGATGGGCGCTGAATCCGGAGCCGGTGGACGCGGCGTTCCAGGGCCCGGCCGGTGCGCCCGCGCTGACTCTGCACAATGGCGCGTTCATCGATTCGGCGGCGGGATTCAAGGGGTGGGGGTCGCTGGCGGGGTTGAAGCTGGACCCGTTGCAGAAGGCATTCGCCGAGACCTCGGCTCCGGTGGTGACGACGAAGGATAGTTTCACGATCGCAGGGTGGGTGCGCAATGCCGGGCGGCCGTCGCAGCCGGCCACGGTGTTCTCCCAGCCGGGCGTGAATACGAATGCGTTCGCGTTGCGGTACGTGCCGGGTGCGGATCCGGAGGAGCAGGGCGTCTGGCAGGTGGTGATGCACAACTCCGATGACGCGGCCGCTCCGGCGTTGACGGCGTCCCATTCGGGGTTCGATCCGCAGAACTGGTCACATCTGGCGGTGGTGTACGACGCGCTGCGCGACCGGGTCAGTCTGTACGTCGACGGGCAGTTGGAGCAGACCGCCGACAACGTGTCCCAGGCAAAGGGAGTCGTGACCTTTGACGCGAAGGACAACGGCGGCCTGCAGGTCGGCCGCACCAAGTTCGGCGATCCGAGCGGCAACGGTACCGAGTACTGGACCGATGCCGTCGACGACGTGTGGGCCTACCAGGGCGCGTTGACGACCGAGCAGGTCCAGATGCTGGCCGGCGGTATCGAGCTGCCGACCGCGGACGGCCCCTAGCAACCATTCGGGTCCGCCGCCCCGGCGCGGGACGGCGGGCCCGGACCGACCCTTGCCGATTTCTCTTCTGCTGATCGTGTGACGCTCCCCGTCTCCGCGGGGGGCGGTGGCGATGGAGGACGTCGTGAACGCAGGCCGCAAGAGGCTGGTGCTGGGATCGCGTCGGGCGGTGACCATGGTCGCGGCCGTGACGGCGCTGCTGATGCCTGCCGGGCTGCTGTCGGTTCCGCCGGCACTGGCCGACCCGCCGAACTCCGAGCGTCCCAAGGTCGCCGATCACGAGAAGCCGGTGCCAGGCCATGACTTGAAGGTCCGGCCCCGCAAGACCGACCCGGCCCAGCCGCTACCCGCGGCCAAGGCGGCATGGCCGGAGCCCGGGGCCGCCGAGGTCGACGTCCCCTCCGGAGGCAAGGATGCCGGGGCGCGTGCGGGCAAGCTACCGATCCAGGTGCTGCCGCCCGGCAAGCCACTCCCCGCGGCGCGAGCGGTGCCCGTAGCAGACCGGGTGCGGGTGCAGGTCCTCGATCGGCAGACCACCCGGCGACTCGGGGTGGACGGCCTGGCCTTTACGGTGGCGCGCGCCGATGCCAACGCCCTGGGTCGGGCGAGAGTACGGTTGGACTACTCCAAGTTCGCGCAGGCGTTCGGCGGCGCCTATGGCGCCCGGCTACGCCTCATGCAACTCCCGCAGTGCGCCCTGACTTCCCCCGAGAAGCCGGAATGCCGTACCGGCGAGCCGGTGACCACGGACAACGACGCGGCATCCAAGACCCTGACCGCCGACATCGAGGCGGCTCCCTACGGGTCGTCTGGGGCACGGACGGCGACGGCTGGGCAGAATGCGACGTTGCTGGTCGCTGCAGCGAGCTCCGACAGCTCCCAGGGCGACTACAAGGCGACGTCCTTGGAGGCCTCAGCGACGTGGAGCGCCGGCGGTAATGCAGGCGATTTCACCTGGTCGTATCCGATGCGGGTACCGCCCGTCCCCAGCGGGCTGACGCCTAAGGTCGCCATCTCCTACTCTTCCGCCAGCGTGGACGGGAAGACCGCGACAGCAATGGTCAGCCGTCGTGGGCCGGCGAAGGTTTCGACCTGTGGCCCGGTTACATCGAGCGGCGCTACAAGTCGTGTGAGGACGACGGCGCGCCCAAGGATGAATGGGAAAACTCGCCGGGTGACCAGTGCTGGGGTTACGACAACGCGACCGTGACCTGGAACGGCAAGGGCGGAGAGCTGATCAAGGCCTCCGACGGCACGTGGCGGATGAAGGGCGACGACGGCACTAAGTTCGAGAAGCTCACCAGCTCGGCCACCGGCAACGGCGATGACAACGGGGAGTACTGGAAGGTCACCACGACCGACGGAATCCAATACTTCTTCGGGCTGAACCGCCTTCCCGGCTGGGAGAGCGGTAAGCCGGAAACGAATTCGACGTGGACGTCCCCGGTGTTCGGTGACGACTCCGGCGAGCCCTGCCATGACTCGACATTCGCGGGTTCGTGGTGCCAGCAGGCCTACCGGTGGAACCTGGACTATGTCGTCGACCCGTCCGGCAATGCCATCAACTACACCTACGGCACCGAGACCAACCACTACGGCCGCAACCTCAAGCCCGAGGACGAGACCCCGTACGTCCGCGGCGGCTACCTGAAGACGATCTCCTACGGGCTCCGCAAGGACGCGCTGTTCGCCAAGCCGTCCGCCCAGGTCACCTTCACCACCTCCGAGCGCTGCATCCCGGATGCGAACTTCGACTGCGCTCCGTCCAAGATCGGCGCCAACCCCGACAAGTGGTGGGACGTCCCCTGGGACCTGAACTGCAACTCCGGCCAGGAATGCAAGGACACCCATGGCGGCCTGTCGCCGACGTTCTGGTCGCGCAAGCGGCTGACCAAGGTCACCACCCAGATCCTCAAGCCGGACGCATCCGGGTATCGGCCGGTGGACTCGTGGTCGATGGACCATTCCTGGGGGCTGGCCGACGTCGAGCGGGACCTGCGGCTGGACGAGATCCAGCACACCGGATACACCGCCGATGGCACCGCGACGACCTTGCCGAAGGTGACCTTCAACCATGTCCAGTTGCCGAACCGGCTAGACAAGACCGGCGACGACATCCTGCCGTACATCCGCTATCGACTCGGCGCCATCTACGACGAGTCCGGCGGGCAAATCGACATCGCCTACTCCGACCCCGACTGCTCGTTGAGCGATCTGCCGACCCCGGAGACCAACAGCACGCGCTGCATGCCGGTCATCTGGACGCCACCCGGCCGCGAAGACCCGATCACCGACTGGTTCCACAAATACGTGGTCACCTCCGTCATACAGACCGATCGCACCGGCCTGGCTCCCGACATGGCCACCAAGTACCAGTATCTCGGCGGGGCGGCGTGGCATTTCGATGACGATGACGGGCTGACCAAGGAGAAGGAGAAGACGTGGTCACAGTGGCGCGGCTACGGCCACGTCCGCACCCTCACCGGTGACTTCAACAACCCAGCCAGCCAGTCCGACACCTATTACCTGCGCGGCATGGATGGGGACCGCAAGACCAAGGACGGAGGAGAGAAGAGCGTCACCGTCTCCGACGGCGAGGGCGGCACCTACACTGACCATGACGCCCTCGCGGGGTTCACCCTCAAGACCGTCCAGTACACCGCCCCGGGCGGCAGCATCCATACCAAGACGGTGAACACGCCGTGGCGGGTGCAGACCGCCTCGCGAACCCGGTCATGGGGCACGACCACCGCGAACGTGATCGCGGTGGACACGACGCGGACGTGGACGGTCAAGGACGGCGGTGGGTGGACCGAGACCAAGACCGACAACACCTACACCGGCTCTGGTCCGGGCGCCGGCCGGATCGTCATGGTCAACGACCTCGGTGACATCGGTACCAACAGTGACGACAAGTGCACCCGCACGACCTACGCAGACAACACCGGTACTTGGATGGTGTCCTTCCCGTCCCGAGTGGAGACCGTTGCTGTCGCCTGCACCGCCACTCCGGAGCGGCCTGGGCAGGTCGTCTCCGACGCACGCACCTACTACGACGGCGGCGGTTTCGGTGACGCTCCGTCCAAGGGGCGCATCACCAAGATCGAGAAGCTCGCGGGCTACGACGGTGCGACGCCGCAGTATGTCGTTCAGGCGACCACCACCTACGACTCCTTCGGACGGGTAGAGCAGGTCAAGGACGCGCTCGGACAGATTTCCACCACCGTCTACACCGACGCCCAGGGCCTGACCACCAAGAAGCAGACGACCACACCGCCGGCCATACCGGGTAACGCATCCACGGCACTGACGACCACTGAGGAGTTGGACCCGGCGTGGGGACAGCCGACCCGCACCACCGATGCCAACGGGTTGAAGACCGACCTGGTGTACGACGGCTTGGGCCGGCTGACCCAGGTGTGGCTGGCGAACCGGTCCAAGGCAAACGACCCTTACCCGAACACTCAGTTCGACTACCGGGTGGTCGAGGGGCAGATAGCGGCGGTCACGACCAAGGCGTTGACGGCAACCGGCGGGCAGCGGGTGCAGAAGGTCGAACTGCTGGACGGGTGGCTACGGTCCCGCCAGACTCAGGTACCCGCCCCTGACGGACGCCTGATTACGGACGCCTTCTACGACACTCGCGGTCAGGTCATCAAGACCTACGCCCCCTACCTGGCTGCCGGCGCCCCGGAAACTACCCTGTTCGGGATCGGGACCCCAGGCAATGTGGAGACCCAGACTCGTACCGAGTACGACGGCCTCGGTCGCAAGACCGTTGAGACGCTCACCAAGGGCAACGGGTCGCAGCCTGAGCAGGAGTTGTGGCGCACCACCTACTCCTACGGCGGTGGCAACCGTGTCTCGGTCACGCCGCCCGACGGGGGCACCCCCACCGCCCAGATCAGCAACGTGCGCGGCCAGGTGATCGAACGCCGCCAGTACAAGGCGTCCACCCCCACCGGTGACTACGACGCCACCCACTACACGTACACGCCGTCCGGGGAGATCGCCTCGGTGACCGACCCGTCCGGCAACACCTTCACCACCACTTACGACCTGCGCAACCGGAAGGTCCAGACCACCGACCCGGACAAGGGCACCACCACCTACACCTACGACGACCTGGATCGCGTGGTGTCCGCCAGCGACGCTCGCGGAAAGAAGGTCTTCACCACCTACGACGGCCTGGGCCGTAAAACGGCCACCCGTGAAGGCGCCGCGGATGGGCCGCTGCTGACCTCGTACACCTACGACACCGCCACTCGCGGAAAGGGCGAACTCGCCACGGCGATCCGCCATCACGACGGCGCCCAATACATCAGCCAGATCCGCGGCTACGACGAACTCGGGCGCGTTGCGGCCACCTCCGTGACCATCCCCTCCCAGCAGGGGGCGCTGGCGGGGACCTACTCGTCCACCACGAACTACAACCTGGACGGCACCGCCCAGAGCAGCAGCCTGTCCGGCGGCGGCGGCCTGCCCTACGAGACCCTGGTCAATACCTACGACACCTGGCTGCGGCCGACGCGGCTGACCAGCGCCAAGGGTACCTACGTCAACGACACCGTCTACACCCCGACAGGCAAGCCGTCCATCATCGAACTGGGGAGCGAGCCGAAGCGGGCGTGGCAGACCTTTACCTACCAGTACGGCACCCAGCGCCTGGCCACCGCCAAAGTCCTCCGCGAGGGCATCGACGGCAACGATCGGTACGCCACCTACAACTACACCGACTCCGGCAGCATCACTTCCATCACCGACGCCTCCCGCGACGGCGTCGACAACCAGTGCTTCACCTACGACCACCTCCAGCGCCTCACCCAAGCCTGGACGCAAGGAACCACCGACGCCTGCGCCGCCGAACCTACTGCCTCGCTGATCGGCGGCCCGGCCCCATACTGGCAGTCGTTCATCTACGACAAGGCTGGCAATCGCACCGGCGAAACCCGCCATGGTATCGGCGGCACCATCGACACCACCCGCACCTACACCTACGCACCCGCAGGCCAGGGCAACCGCCTCACCCAGGTCACCCAGACCGGCCCTACTGGCCAGCGCACCGATACCTACGGCTACGACTCCACCGGCAACACCACCACCGTCCAGCCGGCCGATGGCAGCCCCACCAACGCCACCCAGACCTTCACCTGGGACAGCGAAGGGGAGCTGGCCAAGGTCACCGAAAACGGCAACGACGAGACCTACATCAACGACGCCGACGGCAACCGCCTCATCCGCACCGACCCCACCGGCTCCACCCTGTACCTGCCGGGGGGCACCGAACTGCGCGCCCTCAACGGTGCCAACACTGCCACCGGCACCCGCTATTACACCTTCGGCGGCCAGACCATCGCCATGCGCACATCTACCGGCACCGTCACCTACCTTGCCGGGGATCACCAAGGCAGTGCACAGGTCGCCGCCGATGCTGCCACCCAGGCAGCCACGGTCCGCCGATTCACTCCCTTCGGCTCCATCCGCGGCATGGACGAGGACGCCACCTGGCCAGGCGACAAGGGCTTCGTCGGCGGTACCCAGGACACCACGGGTCTCACCCACCTCGGCGCTCGCGAATACGACCCAGACACCGGCCGCTTCATCTCCGTCGACCCCCTCATGGACCTCGCCGACCCACAACAGATGAACGGCTACACCTACGCCAACAACAACCCCGCCACCCACGCCGACCCCGACGGACAATGCCCACCTGACATCTGCGGCGCGGGCATCATCAATGTGGGCCATGGGCCCGCGACCACGGGAGGCTGTGGCCACGATGTCTGCACTTCCTCACCGGCAGAAACCGCCAAAGCCGTCCGAAGCTACTGGAAGCCACGAAAGACGACGATTGGCGCCACCATAATCAACGCGCCGAGCGAGGCAGCCTACCGCGCGGCATATCTGACCGCGCTGATCGAGAGAAGCAAGGGACCATACTGGTGGGACCAGAACTTGGACCTTCCTTCCTGTACCCCTGGCGCCGTCGGTGCGGTGAACGGCGCCTGCTCGGTTGGCGAGATCGACATCCTCTCGAGATTCGGCGACCTCCTCTGCAAGATCGGCGGGTTCAAGTGTAGCCATGTGTCAGTTCGCACCTACGTCACTCTTGGCCTGGCCGGCTTTGTACCCGGTCAGGAAGGCGCAGGGCACGTCGGTGGCGCCGGAGGCATCCGACCGAAAGCCCGTAAGCGCTCGAACCTGGGCGACTGCAGCAGTTTCGTTCCAGGTACCGATGTCCTCATGGCCGACAACACGCGCAAACCCATAGAGGACGTCAAGGTCGGTGACAGGGTCCTCGCCACGGACCCTGAGACGGGCGAGACCCGAGCTCAACCCGTCGTCGGCACCATCACCAGCAAGGGCGACAAGAACCTGGTACAGATCACTGTGAACGCGGCCGCTCCGGCTCTCGGCTGGATGGCGGGTCACACGCCAGAGCCCACGACCGCGACACCTCTCGTCCTCAAGAAGTCGAAGAGCGGCATGCTCATCGCCACCGACACCCACCCCTTCTGGGTCGCCGGCGACATCAACGCCTGGGTCGAGGCCGCCGACCTCAAACCCGGCATGTGGCTCCGCACCAGCGCCGGCACCTACGTACAGGTCACCGCCACCAGACATTCGACCGCCCACCACCAACGCGTCCACAACCTCACCATCGCGAGCACTCACACCTACCATGTGGAGGTCGGGAACGCATCAGTTCTCGTCCACAATACGGGTTGTGGAGTCGGCGGCGCCCTCAAGGGTTGGCAGAGTCAACGTTTCCAGTACGGGGATAACAGCTTCCTGCTGAGGAAGGCGGACATGACCCATATCCTCGAGGGTCATCACCCCAAATACCTTCGCGGAAATCCGGGCGACAATACCCTGTTCGATGAGAGAATGACCGTGGGGGATATCCAGAATGCCATATCCGCAGTGATGAGACAGAATCAGCGTCAGTTGAGCAGTCAAGAATACGCTCAAGGTAAGTGGGGTAAGATCCATGGCGAGTACCAAGGGCGTCGGTATACCCTTGGCTTTGGGGACGGTGTTGTTGGACAGTTCTACCCGAATCGCTAGGGAATGGCAGGAGTGGGATGATGTACGACCGTCCGGCGGCAGTGGAAGTGAGGACCTTTGTGGTCATCGGCGAGGAAGCCGTGCCGGTCGAGGGCTGTGGAATTTCCTTCTCCCGGGATGATTACGTGCAGGGGGCTATCGAACTTCATGTCGATGGCGTGCTAATTATCGGGCGCGATGAGATCGACACCATCGATGCACTGTGGTCTCTTCTTCTAACCTACCTTGAAAGGTTCGCGGCGGGCGGGGGTGGAGTGTTCAACTTCCCGGAGCGCAGGTACGTGCTCAATCTTAAGAGGGTCTCCGGTGCAAGAGTCCTGGTGACGTTCGAGAGCGGGCTGGATCGACGCAGGGCAGTGGCCTCAGAGAAGAGTGTTGTCTGCGGTTTGGCTGCTGGTGCTGTGAAGTTCTTCGGTGCGGTGCTGAGTTTTGCTCCAATAGCCGAGTGGAGCTATCGGCGGGACTTCAACCTGGCTATGGAAATGCGTGCACGGTACTCATAGGAGCGAGCGGAGGAAGGTCGCGCTGGCCAGCTCGGTTGGTGCGCTACCGCTGCTGTTGAGCAGTTCAACTCGCATCCGGATCCGGATGCATTACTTGGTGCCGGTAAAGCCGGCGGGCTCGCACCGGATGCGGGCAGAGGTTGACATATGGAGTTGTCGGATCTGCGGAGAGAAGAGAGCCGTCTGGTCGCGGATGTGGGTGCGCGGCTCGAGCGGCGGGGCTGGCAGGCATCCGCCGCCCGATCCGCGCGCCTGACCATGGACGCCACGCCGGGGATCGAGAACCGGATCCAACTCAACATCAGAATCGCGGCCGCTCTCGGCAACATCAGGATGCAGCCGGCGGTCGGGGTGCGTCACCGAGAGATCAGCCGGCTCTCGGCCTTGTTCTTCAGGCTGCCCGCCTCCCTGCCCGATACGAGTCCGTCCGCGGGCCTCAACGTCTCGGAGTTGCTGCCCGACTGTCGCGTCGGGTGGGCGGGGTTCCACGGGCCCTGATGGTTCTCCTTCCTGGTGTTGATGGGACGGTTTGGGCTGTTCAGGGCGCCGGGAGCGTCTGCAGCCGGATGATCGCCGAGGCGATCAGAGGGGCTCCTTCGACACAGGATGGACCGGTAGCCGCAAGGAGGGCGGGGAGCGGATTACGGTCCGCGCTCGGGAAAACGAAAATCTCAACCTCTACTACGCGCTTAACGGCTTCCAATATCGAGTCGTCGGCGATTCCCGCAGGGTCGATGGAAAAGTGCGGACCAAGTACACCGTCTATCTTTACAGGAGGTACAACTTCAGCGGATATGGCGAGTCTCGCCGACCGGTATTCGGAATTCTGCAGGAAAAGATACCAAGGCTCCACGAGGTTGGCATGGCCCAGGACTATGATGTTGTAGGGCGCCGATCCTACGAAACCTGGGAGTGATGTGCGGGCAACTGTCATAAGATTGTCAATCCTGTCCGTCCTGCTTACCTGCACAGCTTCTTGCGGGACTGGCGAGGATTTCCGCGAGCCTTACGTCCGAGACGCCAGAGCGTGCGCCAAGACCAATGTTTCTCTCGAAGAGGCGGTGAAGCACTTCGGAATATTCGTGCCGTCAACCGCTGCAAAGGTGCAATATTATGCGGACCTCCATCCGCTGCGCGGGACGTACTCATTGCGCCTCTACTTCCAGGTCGACGGAAATGAAGTGCGAAATTTCCTAACAAGAGGAGGCTTCGGAAGGGCGAGCAGGGATTCGGATGTCACCTCCTTTCCGAAGTTGACATCTAAATGCTCCCCACCTGCCTCCTCTTTCCGTCTAGTAGAATATGCCGATGGCTCAACGGGAAACTTTGTGAAAAGTGCTTTGATATACAGGACGGCTACGTCCTTGTCGCATGTAACCGTTTCGGCAGAGGATGAAGACTTGTAGGAAGCAGACAGCAAGAGTTTGGTCCAGCCGACGACCTGTGGGCCGAGCAGGGCGCGCTGACCACCGGACAGGTCCAGACGCTGGCTGGCGGTGTCGAGTCGCCGGCCGAGGAGGGGCGCGGTCGGCATGGACGCGCGGCGTGGACGGCGGTGGGCAATGCACGCGGGGCCTGACGGCGAGGAGCGGCGATGTCCGGCGCTCTGCTCGTCAGGGATGGGACCGGAATGGGCCGGGACGGGTTAGGGCACGTCGAGGGTGCCGTTCTTGACCTGGGTTGCGAATGCCTGCTAGGCGGACGAGCCGGAGATCAGTTTGGGGCCGTTCGGGTCCTTGGAGTCCCGCACCGCCACCGCCGCCGCCAGGTCCGCCACCTCGACGCACGCTCCACCGGTGTTGTCGCTCTTGCTGCTCTTACGCCACTGCTCATTCATGGGGCTCACAGCCGTAACAGCCCGGCGGCAGGACGGCGAGGCGACCGAAGTCCTTGATCCACTTCCAGATGCGGTGGAACGACCCGTCCGTCTTGAAGAAGACGTCGCAGTCCTTGGCGAAGTCCTCCGAGGAAGGGCTCCCATCCGACTCGACCTGGCCGATCCGCTGAGGCGAGTACTCGATGAGCTGATCGAGTGCTGAGTCTCTGACTCTCGAAATCTATCGGTTGATCCGGCAAGCCTGATGGTGCGATCATCGTTGCCGTCGGTGCGAAGCCCGGCATGTGGCTCTGCACCAGCGTCGGCACCTACGTCCAAATCACCGCCACCGAACACTGGACCGCTCACCACCAGCGCGTACACAACCTCACCGTCGCGCGCCTACACACGTACTATGTACGCGAGGGCAAGTCACCGCTTCTCGTTCACAATACGGGCTGCGCCGTCGGATTTACATCCGACGCCGTTTCGGATGCTTTCACGGGAATGAATAAGGGAGGTGGTCACGCGATGCGTCACCTGATTAAGGAGGGATTCATTCCGAACAAGGGAAGTGTTGCTTCCCAAGCCAAATACTTCCAAAGTCACTTCTCTCAGATCCTGACATCGCCGCAGAAGACATTTGACTGGAAGATCGGTAACGCACAGGCTCGGGGATTTGCTGGCAGGGTCGACGGCCGAGTCGTTGTGCTTTTTGTTGCAAAGGAAGGGCCTTGTCAGGGGAAGGTCCTCAGTTCGATGCTTCCTGGTGCCAGGAATATGGCGAAGTGGAACCTTTGGTGAGCTCTATCAGGGACGCCGTCTGCTGGAGCGGTCCTGCAGTCATCAATCTCTTCACCCTCGGCCGGACCAAAGAGTGCCTACAGGAGGAGGCGTTCAACATCTCCGGAGAGCGCCCGGAGGAGCTTGAGATATTTCAGATGCATTCCGATCTGAATGCAAAGGAACTGATCGTCTGGGAGTACGATCTTACTTTTCATGACGTCAGCCAGGATTCTATTCCTTATCTGCTGCTATGCCTCGAGAGGGCGAGTGCAGGTGCGAATGGCGTGGCCTGGCTGGCTTTTGAGGGGTCCTTTCACTTTGAGCACCTCTTCACTGAGGATATCGCGGATCAGATTTATGGTTACTGCATGACAGGCGGCGAGCCCGTCGTGGTCTGGGACGGTGAGGTCCTAAAAAGCGGCGGATGGAAGCGCCGTATTAGCGAGGTTAAATCTGCTCTGGACAGTGGTTTCCTGCGAGATGATCCGAGGTGACACACAAGCCGAAATTGCAATCGAACTCTCGGCCGTGCCGTGTTATGGAGTGTTCCTAACCTATTCATAAGTTATCGCACTCGCAGTCCGGACTTTCACGCATCTTTGTGAAGATATGCCGGGTGGGGATCCAGGAAGAAGCTGCGGATCACATGAGGCATCTTCTGTAGGCCGGCGAGCGCCCGGCGAGCGGTGAACTTTAGGTCGTCTAGTGTCGCGTATCTGAAGTAGCTAAACCCTTGTGGTGGATGTAATAATAGAGTCCGTGGATCTTTCGAAACGGTAGATTTCGGCACTGAAGTCGGTTGTGAGCGAAGGTCGGTATGACCGGTCGGCCGCGGCCCGTGCGCAGATCGTGCTATGGCGGGCAGACGGCCATTCAGTGGCCGAGATCGTGGCCTGCAGGTCGTCCACGCGGGATTCCGCAGCAGGTGCGGTCCAGGATTGTCGCCCTGACCAGAACATCACCGCCGGCCTCGACCGGATTGAGTCATTGGTCGAGCCGGGAGATGGCCACGTATCTGAGGCGGGAGGAAGGCATCTCCGTCTCGCTCAGCGTGATCGCGCGGGTCTGGAAGGAAAACGATCTGCAGCCGTGGCGGCAGGGCACCCTCAAACTGTCGCGGGATCCGAAGTTCGCAGAGAAGGTGATCGACATCGTCGGGCTGTATCTCGACCCGCCTGACGGTGCGGTGGTGTTGTCAGCTGACAAGAAAACGCAGGTCCAAGCCTGGAGCGGACGCAAGGGCTGTGGGTGGAAGGAGGTCGGTGATGGCCGCTGGCGCCTGATTCGCGTCCGATAGCAGGGGTCCTGTCGTGTGCGTCGCATTTGTTGGAGCAGCTGACGCGGGCGGGTATCCCGTGGCTGGCGATCGAGCCCGCGAAGTCGGAGTACGCGGCGATGGCGGGGCGCATTCAGGATCTGGGCGGGCCGGTCACCGTTGTTAATCCGTCTGATCCCGACTCGATGCCGTTGTCGGTCAATCCGCTGGCGCCGGAACCGGGGTATCCGGTGCAGGCGCATATTGACATGGTGCGGGCGCTGTTCCAGGCCGCGTTCGATCCAGGGCACCGCCCAAGTCGCCGTCAACTCCGCCACCATGGTGAGCACGATCCGCCGCTTCACCCCGTTCGGCGCGATCCGCGGCTTCGACGACGACGCCACCTGGCCGAATGGCAAGGGCTTCGTCGGCGGCACCCGAGACTCCACGGGCCTCACCCACCTCGGCCCCCGCGAATACGACCCCGACACCGGCCGGTTCCTCAGCGTCGATCCTATTCTCGACCTCGCCGACCCGCAATCGTGGAACGGATATGGCTACGCTGGGGAGTCCCCGGTCACCTTCAGTGATCCCGATGGACTGACCAGATGCGACGTCGGCGCCTGCCCCACCCCCTGGCAGAACGTCCACGGGCCGAATTTCTGCGAAACACATAACTGCCACAAGAGTGGCGCGCCTTACAACGGGCTGGCGTGGGCCGACCCCGATAACGACCCTTACAACGGGCACAACGGCCGGTACGACCGGCGGAATTATGGCCGGGCTCAGAACTACCTCAAACACCACTCTAGACTCGCCCAGCAGCTCTCCGTCCAACGCATGGCTGAGCGAATCGCTTGGCAGCAGGAAGCCCACAGGCGGCTTGCGGCACGGGCCGCCGCACTGCGTGCACAACAAAACTCCTGTCATGGTTGGAAATGCGGATTCAAGAAAACCGCCGGCTTCCTCGCCCTCGCCAGCACGATTGCCGGAGCCGTTCCAGTATGCACGGTATGTCAGGCGGTCTCGGTCGGGCTCGGGCTCGCCTCGGCGGGGTTGTACGCAGGGACCGGTGACTGGGGAGTGGCCGCGAAACAGCTAGGATCGACCGCGATCGGATTGGTCGCCGGCGGTACGGGTCTTAGTGTGATTCGCAATTTCGGAAAGTTTGGAAAGATGTACAAGTACATGTCGTCGCCGTCAAAGATTCACCGCGCGTACGGATGCGGCCGGACCATACTGAATAACGGAGGTGCGGTCGGCAGCTTCCAGAAGGCCGCGCGAGGGGTCGGGCGGGGTAAGGCGTACCAAATCTACTGGGGAACCAGAATCCAGTGGTCCGGCACCGCATTGGGAATGGTGGGGACTTCATGAAAGGTATATGATCTGGCGTACTGGAGGCGGCATGGCACTGATCGCGGCGGTCTCGGCTCTTGCGCTCATCATCGCCCTCACGCTGAGGGACCACAAACTGCTCGGTGTCGCTGGCACGGGTGCCGCCGTCATGATGTGGGTGGCGGCACCCGTGATATTGCTGATCAAGCTCAAGTGGTTTGGCTGGTCGGCCGAGAAGACTCTCTGGTCCACTGCGGCACTATTCATATGGGTGATAGCATCCGGCATCGGAAGGTCCGGCATTTTGCTCTCATCACTTTTTATGGATGAGCCTAATGTGCCGCAGCGTGTAGTCCTGAGATCCTTCATCGGGCAGGGCGTCCTGATAGTCGGAATCGGCGTATTCGTAGCTGTCGACACCTTTGCGTAAGACAGCCGAGAATCGAGTTTGAGACCCTTCGGGCGCTCCGCCGAGCCACGCGGATCGTACGGCATGCATGGCAGTTCCCGCGATGCCACAGCAAGGGCGGCATGCACCCATGGTGATCATTTCACCAGACCCGGCTGAATCCGTTGGGGACGGGTCAGGCCGGCTAGCGGGAGACGACGGGCAAACTGCGTCCCGTACCCCGGTCTCACTCGGCCCAGCCCTTGACCCCGAAACCGGGCAGACGGCGGCAGAATATAGAAATCTTGGTTGAGGAGGGAAGTAGTAGACTTCACACCGGACACCCGGTCCGGTGGGGAGTTGTGCATGGCCGAACAGTACTTGTGCGGCAGATGTCGTGTGGGATGGGTGCGACATTATAGAGTCCGGCGAACCCGGAGAGCGGTATGGGTCTGCGAGGAATGTGACTCCTTCTGGAATCGTAACGACCGGATCGGGCGTGAGAGGAGTCTCGGGATGCCAGATGTAGAAATGGACCAGATCCTCGCGCCACCGGACGGCAATCTTGTGCAGATAGTCGAACCATATACGGGTTCTGGTGATCCCACTGATTGGGAGCAGATAGAGCCTTGGTTTGAATGATGCAGGCGTGTGCAGACGTCACTGTGCAGCGCGTCAGAACGGGCATTGTGGAGCGGGCCACGACGAGGTGGAGGTCGGACCGCCGTACCTGGTCCAGGACGGCACCCTGGTCTCGATCGACCGGTTCGCCGCCGACCGGCGACCTGCTCTCGGGTGAACACCGCCACCACGGCATGAACCTCTAGGTGTGCCTCCCCTGCGATCGTGAGCGGCAGCGGCGGCGGACCGAGCCGGATACCGCGATCCGCCGGTCCTTCGAGGGACTCCGACGGCACCTACGGGGTCCCGCGGATCGCGAGGGCCTGCGGGAAGAGGGCTGGCGGGTGTCGGCGGACACGGTGGCGGCGCGGACGAGTCACCGCCGTGCGTTCTGTGGTACTCCTTGACCCAATTGCCCAAGGTGGCGTCGTGGATCCCGACCTCACGGGCCACATGGGTGATGGGGCGCGGACCGTCCAGGACCATGCGGACGATCTCGTCCTTGTGCTCCTGAGTGAAATGCCGCCTCTGTCTTGCCAACTGCCTTGCTCTCCGGTTCCCCCCAACTCTAGTTGGGGAGCTGTCCGGAAGCTCCGTGGCACCTCAGGACCGCTCCGGAGTCATCTGCTGGTGGGGCGCCTACACCCGGGAATGGTGGGCGGTCATTCCCGGCGGGACGCAATGGAAGATCGTCAACGTCCCTGACCCGGAAGCTCTCATCGAGGCGGTCTTCAAGGCCCGAGGCCGCCGATAGTCCTCAAGCCGCCGCGCGGCCGGGGTGCCCCTGTCCCTTGCCGCGCGCGGCGTTCAGGTCTGAAGCCGGGGCTGATACGGGGTCGATCCTTCGGCCCCTTCCTTGCGGTGCGTTGGCGCGGAGGGTGGGGGCGCGTCAGGATGCGGGGGTGACTTCGTCTGGATTGCCGCCGGTGCCGCCGTATCGAGGGGGGACGGGGGTTCCGCCGGGTGGGCCGCCGCCTGGGATGCGGGCCGCCCCTGAGCAGCAGCCGTTCGTGCTGCCGGGGCCCTGGTATCGGATCCAGGCCATCCCGGCGCCGCAGCGGGACGCTTCGGCCGAGTGGGACTTTGTGAGTGTGCTGCCTGCGGCCTTGTCGGCGGCGCGGTTGCGGCGGCCGTTCGTTGTGGGGTGGTTGTCGGCGGGGGCCGGGGCGCCGCTGGAGCTCATTACCAATGCCGGGCCCATCGGGACGCCGGTCGATGGTGTCGAGACGCATGGGCTGCTGTTCCCGAGTGGTGGGCGCGGGGTGCCGATCGGGGACGGGTGGCTGCGGCAGGCGGAACGGATGGCCTGGACGCGGTGTCCGGGGCGGCTCGCGCCGCAGGGGGCCGGGGGCGGGCCGGGGCTGTTCGAGGCCACGCTCGCCACGTTGATGGAGCGGCCGTTCGGGTGGTTCGTCGTCGCCGACCCCTGCGACGAGCGGATGATCGACGACGAGGTGCGGGAGCTGCAGCACGAGTTGCGGATGCTGCGGCGGGGGGAGGACGAGCACGCGCGGCTCGCCGTCGCGCGGGCCGATCAGCGGCTTGCGGAGCTGGACGCGTTTCGCGAGGCCGGGCTGTGGCAGGTGCGGGTCGTCGCGGGTGCGGCGTCGCAGGAGGAACTGGGGCAGATCGCGCCGGTGTTGGTCGGCTCGATGGAGCTTGGGCATCATCCATACCGGCTGCGGTCGGGGCAGGGGAGCGGGGCGTTCAGCGAGATGCTCAGCCCGGGGACGGCGCCCGTGCCGGTTCGGCCGATGGGCGAGTCGGAGCAGCGGTTCCCGTTCGTTGCGACGGCGGGGGCGCTGGCGGCACTGGCCGGGCTGCCGCGCCGTGAGGTGCCGGGGCTGCGGGTGCTGGAGGCCGGGTACTTCGACGTCACGTCCGAGACGACGCCGCAGTTCGGGGAGCCGCAGATCGAACTCGGTGCCATCCTGGACGGGCAGGACCGGGAGGTCGGAAGGTTCACCGTTCCTCGGTCCACCATCAACCGGCATGTGTTCGTGACGGGGGCTACGGGGGCCGGTAAGTCGCAGACCGTACGGCATTTGTTGGAGCAGTTGACGCGGGCGGGTATCCCGTGGCTGGCGATCGAGCCCGCGAAGTCGGAGTACGCGGCGATGGCGGGGCGCATTCAGGATCTGGGCGGGCCGGTGACGGTGGTCAATCCGTCCGATCCTGACTCGGTGCCGTTGTCGGTCAATCCGCTGGCGCCGGAACCGGGGTATCCGGTGCAGGCGCATATCGACATGGTGCGGGCGCTGTTCCAGGCCGCGTTCGATGCGGAGGAGCCGTTCCCGCAGATCATGGCCCAGGCGCTGCAGAGGGTCTACGAGAACAACGGATGGGATGTGGTTACGGGTGGGGGTGTGCCGGGCTCCCTTATCGAGCCTGCCGTGCCTACGCTTGAGCAGTTGCAGAACGCTGCGCTTCAGGTCATCCAGGACGTCGGGTACGGGCGCGAACTGATGGCCGACGTGCAGGGGTTCGTCGATGTGCGGTTGCGGTCCCTGCGTATCGGGTCGGCGGGACGGTTCTTCGAGGGTGGGCATCCAGCCGATATCGGCGGGATGCTTCGCGACAACATCGTCCTCGCCATTGAGGACGTCGCGAACGACGAGGACAAGGCGTTCCTCATGGGGACGCTCATCATCCGCATCGTCGAGCACCTGCGCATGCGGGAACGGAATCGGGATCGAGCGACCGGGTCGGTGCTGCGGCACGTCATCGTCATCGAGGAGGCGCACCGGCTGCTCCGCAACCGCGGGCCCGAGCGCGGCAGTTCGCATGCGGTCGAGCTGTTCGCCGGGATGCTCGCCGAGATCCGCGCCTATGGGGAAGGCATCGTCGTCGCCGAGCAGATCCCGACGAAGCTCGTTCCGGACGTCATCAAGAACACCGCGCTGAAGGTCGTCCACCGGCTGCCCGCCTATGACGACCGGCACGTGGTGGGCGCGGCCATGAACCTGGACGGCGACCAGTCCCGCGAGGTGGTGTCGCTGCGTCCCGGGGTCGCGGCCGTGTTCGCGGACGGCATGGACCGCCCGTTGCGGGTTCGCGTCCCGCTGGGCGAAGGGCGCGAGGAGGAGCTGCCGGGCCCGCCGCCCCCGGTCGACGGACGCCGCTCCGCCGCGTGCGGTTGCGAATGCCGTTCGGGACGCGCCTGCACCCTGTTCGAGCTGCGCGAGGCCGACCTCATCGCCGGCGGCCCCGACTGGGCGTGGCTGCGGATGTGGGCCGACACGCTCGTCCTGGCGCATGTCGTGAACCGGCCGCTGCCCGCCGTCCCGGCTGAGTTGGGGCGCGCCTGGTCCCGGCTGGCGCCGCGGCTCCGCGAGTGCGCGCTGGCGACCGTCCTCGAACGGGCCGTGTCGCGGCGGTCCAGGGCGCTGCGGGCCGCGTATCCGCCCGCAGATCTGACGGCCGCCGTCGCCGAGGTCGCCGGGCGCCTCCTCGGCGGTGCGGCGGCCGGTACCGCGCCCGGCCCGCAGTGGATGATTCCGCAGGTCAAGTGGCTGCACGAGCTCGACCGCCTGTTCCCCTACGGCGCCGGCGTCCCCGACAAGCACACCCTCGCGCCGCCGCTCGACTACCCGCTGCCGGGCCTCAAGCTGCCCTCGGACGCCAAGCTCGGCCACCGTCTCCGCGCCCTGCGCCGCCACCCGCTGTCGATGGAGCTGGCCCGCAACCGGCCCCTCGCCCTCACCGCCCTCTACGGCGACGACGACCAGACCGGCTTCTACCAGGACCTCACCGTCGTCGCGCTGGGCTTCGAGGAGGACGAGCAGATCGACCACGTCGCCGAGACGATGCGGGTCACCGAATGGCTCGAACCCGTCCTCAGCTGGTTCGAACGCTTCGTGGACCCCTTCGAGGACCCGTCCAAGGGCCTGCCCTTCCTCGGCCAGCCCCGCGACCCGGGCGGTCCCGACGGTCCGTGACCAAGTGCGGCCACGTGGCCACGGTGTGACGCTTTTTCGCGCATCCGCGAGATGAGCCGGATAATTTCGTCGGCATGACCGTGGAGAAGGCGACCGCCGCCCCCGCCGCGCCGTACTTCCACCACGCTCAGCCGACCGCGGAGGCATCGCACCAGCCGCTGCAGAACACCACTCGGTACCTGTGCGCCGCCGTCTACCTCGACCGCGGGATCTGCGAGCGGGTCATCTCCGAGTTCCTCGACGACGAGAACCGCGCCGTCGTCCCGTCCTACGGGTTCGACGTCGAGCCGGTGATCCTGCACGCGCTGCGGGCGCGCCGCTACCGGCTCGTCCGCGACGCGGTCCTCGGCGGGATCTGGTTCGGCGCGCTGATCTTCCTGCAGTTCCTCGCCGTCGGGTACTTCGCCGTCCTGCTGGTCCTCCTCGGCCTGACCGCGATGCCGTGGCGGCGGCTCAGCTGGGGATGGCGACTGATCGCCGGGTGGGGCGCCTTCGTCGTGCTCTCGTGGGTGGTCTTCGGCGTGGCGGTCGCGCTCCTGGGCGAGCGGTCGGTCGAGGACTCCGGCTTCAGCGGGCTTCTAGCGGGGAACCCCGGTCCTTCAGGGCCGGGAGGAATCGCTTCTCTCGTCCGCGGCGCCCCGGCGCCGGCGGGTTCCGCCCTCAAGACAACCTAGAGTCTGTAATGATACAGTCACGGATTGTGAAATTGGTGGTGCAGGTGAAGCTGCTGCCGACGTCCGAGCAGGCGGCGGCGCTGACCGACACCCTGTACCGGGTCAACACCGCCGCCGACCAGGTCTCGGCCGCGGCCTTCGCAGAGTTCGGGCTGCGCTGCCGTGAACTGCCCTTGCGGAGGCTGTGCTACGGCGATCTCAAAGCCGGCGGGCTCGGCGCTCAGGCCGCCCAGCACGTGATCAAGCGGGTCGTGGACGCCTACACCGCCCTGCGCGGGACCATCCGCAACGGCCGCCTCGGCGGCCCGCAGTCCCGGCGGCGCCGCAAAGCCGAAGCAAAACCCATCGCCTTCCGCCCCGACGCCGCGCACACCTACGACGACCGGTGCCTGTCATGGCAACTGGACGCGGGCACCGTCAGCATCTGGACGGTCGCCGGGCGGTGCAGGAACCTGCGGTTCACCTGTTCCCCCGACCAGGCCAAGGGACTGGCCGCGCACCGGAAAGGAGAATCCGATCTCGTCCACCGGGACGGCATGTGGTTCCTGCTGGCCACCTGCGACGTCCCCGAACCCGAGCCGTTCGAGCCGGCCGACTGGGTGGGAGTGGACCGCGGCATCGTCAACCTGGCCACCACCTCCGACGGCGACAACCACCAAGGGCGTCGGCTGGGCCGGTACCGGCGGTGGCAGGCCCGCAAACGCGCCGAACTCCAAGCCACCCGCACACGCGCGGCGGCCAGATTGCTGAAGAAGCGGGCCCGCCGCGAGGCGCGGCACGCCACGCATGTCAACCACACGATTTCCAAGCAGGTCGTCGCCGTCGCGGCACGCACCGGACGCGGCATCGCGCTCGAGGACTTGAGTGGGATCCGCGGACGGGTCACGGTTCCACGCGACCAGCGGGCACGCCTGTCGTCCTGGCCCTTCCACCAACTCGGGCAGTTCATCGCCTACAAGGCACGCCGCCACGGCGTGCCCTACATCGAGGTGGATGCGGCCTACACCTCGCAACGCTGCCCGCGCTGCGGCCACACCGCCAGGAACAACCGTCCCTCACGGGACCACTTCACATGTCGCCGGTGCGGCCTCGCTGGGCCCGCCGACGTCGTCGCCGGGGTCAACGTACGCGACCGCGCACGCTCGGCGTGGGTATTCGTCAACATGCCCCAACCCGCCCCCGGATAGCCCGGGAGCGGGTGGATGCGACCCGTGACCGCCCCGCCGTAACGGGCAGTCGGGAGCGTAAACAAAGCCCCCAAGGACCGAACGAGCAAGCTCGGTCCCCTCAGGGCCGAGTAGTTGACCGGTTACGACCGAGAACAGAGCAAGGACGTCCTGGAGATCTTCCAGACGGACCTGGCCGTCCCCAGCCTGATCCTCCTCACCCTGGCGCTCGGCCTGACGGTCATCGTGCACGTGGCCGCCGTCTACGGCGTCCTCGCGCGCGACCTCGCCCCCGGCGCCACCGGCCCGGGCCCGCGAACGTTCAGCGAGCGGGCGTCGCGGGTCCTGGCCCGCGTCCGGGCCGCGCAGCACGGCAACGTGACGCTGCACTCGGGGACGAACCCGTTCATCGGCGCCGGGGACCTCGACTCGCCGTGGGCGCGCGCCTGGTCGATCGTCCTGGAACTGGACCGTCCCGCCGGCGGGCCCGTCGATCTCGGCAAGGACGGGGAGGCCGCCGCGCCGCCGTCCCGCGTCGACCCGATGGTCATGCATCTGCGGGTGCGGGACCGGCTGCACGCCATGCGGGACGAGCGGCCGCCCGGCGAGCCCGCCGCCGACCCGCTGCCGCCGAACGAGCGGATCACCGCCCTCCTCACCGGCATGCACATCGCCGGACGCGGGGAGAGCGTCCGGCGGACCCGTCCCGTCGACCCGGCGAACTCCATCACGATGCCGCCGCACCCGCTGATCGACCCGGCGACCGGATGCCCGTTCTCCATGGCGACGCCGGACGCCGCCGAGGCGCTCATCCGGCACCCGCAGTCGCACATCCGCTGCTTCCAGCGCATCACCGTCGGCGCCCACGGGCAGGCGGTCATCGGACGGGACGGGCGCATCGTCGCGCCCGCCGAGGAGCAGGACATCTCCCTGACCGCCTTCGTCTACCTCGCCGTCGAGGGCCGGATGCTGTACGGGCATTTCGCGGCGACCGTCCTGCCGCCCGTCCGGCGGGAGTTCCGCGTCGTGGACCTGCTCCCCGCCTGGAGCACCGGAACCCAGTTGCTGCGCGCCGTCGCGCACGGGCGGCGCGGCATCCTGCGCGGGATGGTGCTGCCCGGCGTCCGGATCGCCGCGGACTGCTGGGCGATGCTGCGCAGCCTGATCGCGGCGACGGCAGCGCAGACCTCCGCGCAGCGGCTGGTGCACGACTACGGCGCGCGGATCAGCGTCCGGGAGCTGTGCGCCGCCGACGACTTCGACACCTACGTCCAGGAGATGGACGCCGACAAGTACACGCGGCTGATCGAGTGGCGCGTCAACGAGGCGCTGCTCGACTACCTGGGCGACGAGTGCGGCCTCGACGTGTCCGCCTACCGGGCGCAGGCCGGCGTCATCATGAACCAGGGCGTGATCATGACCGGTGGCACCGTCAGCGGGCAGCTCGCCGCCGGCGGGATCATCGACCAGCGGCAGAGCGGCGGCCCACGCCAGGGCGGCGTCCGCCGGGACAACGCGCGCCGCATCGACCCATGACCCAGTTGGAGGCGGCATGAGCCGGCCAGGCGACCGGAGCGTCATCATCGGCGGCAACGCCAACGTGTCGGGGCAGGTCGCGTCGGGCGACCACGTGACGCAGAACCAGCAGATCAACGCCGCCGGGCCGGGGCAGGACGTCGTGGAGGCCCTCGCCCGCGTGGCACGGCTGCTGGAGGCGCATGCCGGCGACCTCGACGAGCCCGGACGGGCGCGCCGCGACCTCGCCGACGTCCAGGAGGAGGCCGGTTCCGACGACCCCGACGCCGAGCGCATGGAGGGCGCGCTCGGACGGCTCGGCCGCCGCGTCGCGGGCGTCGCGGTGCTGGCCGAGGCCGTCGGCGCGCTGGGCACCGCCATCGGCATCGGCGGCTGACACACCGGTCCGTCGACCCGCTGGGCAGTCGGTCTGCCGGGTCGTCGACCTGCCGGTCTGTCGATCTGGCGGGCAGCCGACGCGCCGGGCCGTCGATCTGCTGAGCCGTCGGCGCGCCGCCGGGCGGGGTCAGATGTCGCTTTCGGTGCGGGCGGGGAGGCCGGCCTGCTCGGCGATCGGGGTCCAGTAGCCGATGAACTCGCTCTTGGCGTTGCTGGCGCGCGAGTTGACGTCCGAGACCTCGTCGTCGGTCGGGCAGCCGGGCGCGACGTCCAGGTAGCGCTGGTTCGACTCCATCGACGCCTCCAGCGCGCGGACGAGCGCGTCCTTCATCTGGGTGCCGTTGTTCAGCGCGCCGACCTCCAGCTCCCGCGCCGTCTCCAGCTGCCCGCGCCGCTCGTCGAGGATGCGCTGCACGCCGCTCGTCGTGCAGCCCTCCTCGACGACCGTGCCGAGGGAGGTGCGGGTCCTGCCCATGCCGTCCAGCAGCTCGTCCACGGACCCGGCCTGCGCGTCGGCGTCGCCGGTGCCCTCGGTCGCCCCCGCCTCGCCGGTCTCGGACACGGCGCCCCCGCTCGACGGCGTGGACGGCTGCACCGCCGCGGCGGGCGGGTCATCGGGGCCGGACGATCCGCTCGGCCAGAACACGATCCCGAGCGCCACCCCGATGAGGAGGACGACGCCCGCCGCGCCCAGGAAGTACGGGAGCCGGCTCTTGCCCGGCGGCGCCGGCGGCTGCCAGATCGCCGGTTCCGCCCACGGCTCGGGGGAGAGCGGGATCGACCGCTCCTCCGACGGCGGCATGGGCGTCGTGTAGTCGGGCGGCGACTGCCACGGGGTGGGGCTCTGCCCGGCCCACGGCGGCGGCTGCGGCTCGCGCGGGACGGGGATCTCCCCGAACGGATCGCGTGCCGGGGACGCCGGGTCGTGGGCCGTCGCGTCGCCGGCCGCCCGGTCGCGGGTCGCCGGGTCGTGGGACGTCGCGTCGCCGTCCGGCGGCAGGGGCGCGTTGCACCGCATGCATGTGGGCGACGACGCCATGGTGTCGGTCCCGCAGTTCGGACACCGCATGACGACCCCCTGCCCCCGTGGATTCGAACGGTCACAAGATAACGCGCGACCACCGGATCGGGACGCTTCGTCCACGGTCGAGACCCGGCCGTAACCGGCCTTTCGTCCCGCGGCTAGACCCGCTTCCAGCTGCGCTGCGGCTGCTCGGTCTTCTTCGCGACGGGGTTCCACAGGACGACGAACTTCTTCTTCGCCGCCGTCGCCCGCCGCTCCTGGGCCGCCCGTCCGGGCACGTGCGCCGCGCTCGGCTTCGGCTTGCCGTGGCAGTCCCGCTGGTTGGCCTGCGCCCACCGCAGCAGCACCATGTCGACCTCCAGCGACGCCGACAGGGCCTCCGACAGGGTGCCGCGCAGCCGCTCCCCGTTCCCCAGCTTGTCGACCTTGAGGGCCTTGGTGCGGGCCAGCTGGTTCTGCCGGTGCTGCGCGACCTTCTGGAAGCCCTGGATCGCCTTCGGCAGCGTCTTGCACTTGCCGGCCCGGCCGAGCGCCCCGGCGAGGATCCGGCGGGTGGCGACGCTGTCGTCCAGGACCTTGTTGAGCACCTGGGCCTGCTGCTTGGTCTCCGGCGGGATCGTGTTCTTCTGCGCGACCTGCTTGCTGGACGGCGTCGACGTCGGGTTCGTGCTCGCGGACGAGTCGTCACCGGACGGCCACACGACGAACACCACGGACCCGACCGCGACCGTGACGAGCGCGGCGACGGCGGCGATGAGCGGCTTGCTCGCGCCGCCGCTCTTCCCGCCCGGCGGCCGCTGCTGCGGCGGGAAACCGCCGTACATCGGGTCGCCCTGCCCCATCGGGCCGCCCATGTTCCCCATGCCGGGCTGCCCCATGCCGGGCCCCATGCCGGGTTGCCCCATCGGGCCGCCCATCGGCGGACCGCCCATGGGGGCGCCCATCGGCGGACCGCCCATGGGGGCGCCCATCGGGGAACCGGGGTCCATGCGGGTCTGGTCGAAGTTCCCGCCGAACCCCTGGGCGCCCGAGTTCATGGGGCCCTGGTTCATCGCGCCGAGGTTCATCCCGCCCTGGTTCATCGGGCCGGGCGCGAACTGCGTCGCGTCCGCGTCCGGCATGCCGGACGGGAGCGCGGGCGGCATCCCGGGCGGCATCGCCGACGGGAGGGCGGGCTGCTGCGGCGCCATCCCGCCGCCCTGCTGACCGCCGCCCTGCTGACCCCACACCTGGGTGGCGTCCGCGTCCGGGGCCTCCGGCCTGCGCGGCTGCGCGAACCACGAGTCCGGGACGATCGACTCGGCAGGCTCGGCCTGCTCGGCGAGGCCGAACGGGTTGGACAGGGCGCCGCCGGCCGCGGGCAGCGCGGGCTTCTCGCTCGACGGCAGCGCCGGCTGCCCGCCTCCCCAGGGGGAACCCTGCGCGACGGCGCCGTAGGCTCCCGAGTCCTCGTCCGGGTTGAACGTCCAGGCCGCGGTGTCCTCGGGGTCGACGGACGGCAGCGGGGCCGCGGGCGTCGGCACCGACGGCACCGGCGGCGCCGACGGCTCCGGCGGCGCCGACGGCTCCGGAGGCTCTGCCGACAGCCGCAGCGGCTGCCGCTGCGCCGGCGGCTCCGGCGAGGTGGACTGCGGGCCCGGCGGCTGGGGCGGCGTCGCGAAGTCCTGCATCGCGAAGTCCGGCATCGCGGGCGGCTGCGGGCTCGGGGCCCAGGACGGCGTGGGCGGCGGCACCATCATCGTCCGGTCGCCGAGCGCGTCGGCGCCGCCGGCCGGCGTCCCGGTGACCGGGGTGGCGTCCGCGACCGGTGCGGTCAGCGGGACGGCGGGACCGACCGAGTACACGTCGATCGGCGCCGCGCAGTGCGAACACTTGCCTAGCGTCCCGGGCGTGTCGTTGCCGCACGTAGGACACTGCATCGCTCAGACCTCGCCTTATTCGCCGCTTCGTCACGCCCGCGGTCCTGGTCCGCCGGCAGGGACGGGCACCGCAGCCCCGCCAGCAGCGGGGCCTCCGACAAAAGTAGTGGGTGTCGCCGTTCTCGGATGCGTGGACGGAAATCTGGCACACCGTAGTCGGAGGTCGCACCGAATCACGACATGTCGGCACAGGTCAAGATTGCGCACGATGGTTTACCCCGCCCACGTGTGATGATGCTCACATCCTGCACCCTCGGGCCCGGGGACGTCCCGGAACCCGCCGGTACGCCCCGCAACGGCCCGGAGGACCGCGCCCAGCGGCTAGGCTCGGAGCGTTTCCCGGCGCATCCAGAGAAGACGGAGAGCATGAGCGATCTTCCGCTGCGTTCGCAGCTGGCCGTCGCGCTCGGCCGCACGGCCGCCAAGATGTCCCGAATGGCGGGCCGCGGGGACGGCTCGGTGATCGGCGGGCGCGTCGGCCTCCGCCTCGACCCCGAGCTGCTGACCAGGCTCGCGAAGGACCGCAAGCTCGTCCTCGTGAGCGCGACCAACGGCAAGACGACGACGACCCGGCTGATCACGTCGGCGATGACGCCGCTCGGCGAGGTCGCGACGAACGCGTTCGGCGCGAACATGCCGACCGGGCACGTGTCCGCCCTCGCGTCCGCGCCGTCCGCCCGCTACGGCGTGCTGGAGTGCGACGAGAAGTACGTCCCGATGGTCCTGAAGGAGACCGGGGCGAACATCGTCGCGCTGATGAACCTGAGCCGCGACCAGATGGACCGCGCCGCCGAGATCTGGCTGCTGGCCGGCAAGTGGCGTCGCGCGCTGGAGGCGTCCCCGACCAGCCACGTCATCGCCAACTGCGACGACCCGCTCGTCACCTGGGGCGCCGCGAGCGCCAAGAGCGTCACGTGGGTCGCGGCCGGCCAGCACTGGCGCGAGGACTCCTGGTGCTGCCCCGAGTGCGGCGGCCCGCTCGACCGGCAGGACACCGACGAGGACAGCGACTGGGCCTGCCGCCAGTGCCACTTCCGCCGCCCCCGGCCCGACTGGACGCTGAAGGGCGACACGGTCACCGCCCCGGACGGCCGTGCGTACTCGCTCACCGGGCTGTCGCTGCCGGGCCGCGCGAACCGCTCCAACGCGCTGATCGCGCTGGCGGTCGTCGCCCAGTTCGGCGTCCCGCCCGAGCAGGCGCTGCCGCTGCTGTCGCAGGTCACCTCCGTGGCCGGCCGCTACACGACGGTCGAGCACGAGGGCCGCTCGATCCGGCTGCTGCTGTCGAAGAACCCGGCCGGCTGGCTGGAGGCGTTCGACGTCCTGCAGCCCGCGCCCGGCCCGGTCGCCCTGTCGATCAACGCCCAGGGGCCGGACGGCCGCGACACGTCCTGGCTGTGGGACGTCGACTACCGCATCCTGCGGGGGCGCCCGGTGTGGGTCAGCGGCGAGCGCCGGATCGACCTCGCCGCGCGGCTGGAGGCCGCCGACGTGTCGTTCACCGTCGTGGACGACATCGACCAGGCGGTCATGGCCGTCCCGCCGGGGCACCTCGACGTGATCGCCAACTACACCGCCTTCCAGAACATCCGAACGAGGTACGGCCGTGTCGTCTGACCGAATCAAGATCGTCTGGATCTACCCGGACCTGCTCAGCACCTACGGCGACCAGGGCAACACGCTCGTCCTGGAGCGGCGCGCGGCGCTGCGCGGCATCCCGACCGAGACCGTGAACCTGCGGTCGGACGAGCCCGTCCCCGCCGACGGCGACATCTACCTGCTCGGCGGCGGCGAGGACCGGCCGCAGATCCTCGCGGCGCAGCGCCTGCGCGGCGACGGGGGCCTCGCCCGCGCGGTCCAGTCCGGGGCCGTGGTCTTCGCGGTCTGCGCCGGCTACCAGCTGCTCGGCCACGAGTTCGGCGGCGAGGAGGGGCAGCCCGTCGCGGGGCTCGGCCTCCTGGACATCCGGTCGGGGCGCGGCGAGCAGCGCGCCGTCGGCGAGATCGTCGGCGATGTGGCGGGCGAGCTGAACGTGCCCCGCATCACCGGCTTCGAGAACCACCAGGGCCGCACGCAGCTCGGGCCGAACGCGCGCCCGTTCGCGCAGGTCGTGCACGGCGTCGGCAACGGCGACGGCTTCGAGGGCGCCTACAGCGGGCGCGTCCTCGGCACGTACATGCACGGGCCCGCGCTGGTCCGCAACCCCGGCCTCGCCGACCTGCTGCTCACCTGGGCGGTCGGCGCCGAGCTGCAGCCGCTGGACGACTCCTGGGCCGGCCGCCTCCGCGAGGAGCGCCTGCGCGCCGTCGCCGGCTGACACCCGCCTGCTGACACCCGCCGGCCGCCGGGGCCCTGCGGTTCCGGTGGCCGTCCTTTCCGCCCTTTCCGGGCATCTTCGGCTGCTTTGGGTCTGTTCGGATGATCCCGCCGGTGACACCGTGGCGATCATGATCTGCTGCCGTCCGAGCCGCCGGGCCCTGCTCCGCTGGAGCGCGATCGCGGCGGGCGCGTCCCTGCTGCCCGCCGCCGAGATCACGTCCGCGCGGGCGGCCGGCGCCGTCCGGCCGGTGAACCTCGAACTGGTCACCGTCACCGAGACGTCGGCGGTCCTCACCTGGTACACGGGCGTTCCGGGGACGGACGACGGGCTCGGCCGGATGGTGCCGGCGCCGTCCGATGCCGAGGTGCTCTACGGGACGGACCCGTCCCGCCTGACGTCCGTGGCCCACGGCCCTTCGGACACGCCGTACCACTACGTCGAGCTGACCGGCCTCGAACCGGGCCGCACGTACTACTACAAGGCGCGCTCGGCGGGACGTTCCGCCTCGCCGACCTGGCTGGCCTTCGGTTCGGCGGCGGGCCGCCCCGACGGCGACGTTTTCGCGTTCACGACCCCGCAGCCGCCGCCGGGCCGCCACCTCTTCTCGGTCGCCCTGTGCAACGACCTCCACCTCGGCGAGACGGTCGCGGGCCTCGTCGGGCAGCTCCCGTGGATCAAGGGCATCGAGCAGGTGCCGGGCCACGCGCCCTATCCCGAGGTCATGGCGAAGGCCCTGATAGCGGACGCCCGTAGCCGGGGAGCGTCCTATCTCCTGGCGGCCGGGGACGTCTCCAGCGAAGCTGCCCCCGCCGACCTGCGGAACGCGAAGAGCATCCTCGACACCTTCGGCACGCTGGGCACCGACTATCTGGTGGCACGCGGCAACCATGACCGGGCCCACGCGGGAGCGCCTTACGCGTCCTGCACTCCAGGATCGTGGCAGGGGAACGACTGCTTCCAGGACGCCTTCTTCCCGTCCGGCCGGACGTACTTCTCGCATGACCTGCAGGGCCTGCGCGTCATCGGCCTCGACACCTACGACAAGCCGGGCGACGGCGGCGACTCCGGCGGCCTTTCCGCGGACCAGCAGGCATGGTTCGAAGCGGAAGTGAAGAAGGACCCGGACCGTCCCACCATCGTGTTCGGACACCACCCGCTCTTCACCGAGAACGACCCCCTGGCCATCACCGGGACCCATTCCCTGGACGCGGGCCAATCCCTGAGAATCCTCACGGCCTACAACCGGGCCCCCGGAGTCTTCCTCCACCACGCCGGCCACACGCACCGCAACCAGCGCTCGGTCTTTCCGCTCGCTCCTCGGGTCGTCCAGCAGGAGGTCGGCGCGGTCAAGGAGTACCCGGGCGGCTTCACGCTCCTGCGCGTCCACACGGGCGGCTACGCCCTCAACTTCTACAAGACCCGCGGCGCCGAGGCGCGGGCCTGGAGCGAACGCAGCCGCCAGGAACTGTCCGGCCAGTGGCCCCAGCTCTCGCTGGGCAACCGCCCCACCGACCGCAACACGGTGACGACCCGGGACTTCTCCGGGCTGTCCGCCGCTACCCGGCGACCGGGGCCGGGCTCTCCTTGAGCGGGGTGAGCGAGATCGTGCCGTGCCGGCAGACCGGGCCCTGGTTCCAGAACGTGACGAGGCGGCGGGTCTGGTCCGGCGGCGTCACCCGCAGCATGGTGGGAGTCGGCTGGCAGGGGACGCTCTCGTCATCCGCGAGCTCCGACGACCAGTACAGCCGCTCCCAGGCGTAGCCACCGCCAGGGATCGTGACGGTCTGCGGCGTGCCGTGCCGCACGACCCGGGTGGGAAGGACCCCGCCGCCGTTGATCAGCTGGAGCGCGGACCAGCCGCGGACCGTGCAGGCCGTCCTGGACGTGTTGGTCAGGATGAGCGTCACGTAGCGGTTGGTCTCGACGGCGTACCTGTTGGCGAGCCGCGCGCTGAGCGTTCCGGTGGCGCAGGGCTGCCGGGCCCCGGCGCCGTCTCCGCCGAGCCCGCCGCCGGGCCGCTCACCGGTCTCCGTCCCGGTTCTTGACGGCGTTCCGGTTCCCGGGCCGGCGCCGCCGCCCGTCGCGGTTCCCGGCCCGCCGCCGGTCGCCCCGGTGCTCGGAGCGCCGCTGGAGGGCGTTCCCGGTCCCGGCGCGCCCGGCGTACCCGGACCGGCCGCCTCCGGGGCCGAGGCCGCCGGCGAACCGGTGGCCTCCGCCGCGGTGGGACTCGCGGTCGAACTGGTGCCGCACCCCGCGAGCGCGATGGCGATGGCGGCCGTCGCGGTTCCCCCGACGATCCCCGACATTCGAACCTGCTTCATCCTCGCCCTTCCTCCGTCGAACCGGGCGACGGAGGGGAGGGGCCTGCTGGACGCCCCCGTCCGACCCCGTCCCACCGTCCTCTTGGTGGTGGTATGTCTGGTGAGATGCCGGGGGAGGGGCCCAGAGTTCGCACAAGGGCACATGTCCTTGCGCGACCGCCGTCCGGGCCTAGCCGGTCAGTCGGCCCACGCCCGCGTAGCACCACTGGCGGTCGGCGCTGGTAGGGAGGGACGAGCCGGGATCGGGACGCCACATCGACAGGGTGGTGAGGCCCGGTTCCACGAGGTCGAAGCCGTCGAACAGCCGGGTGATCTGCGCGCGGCTGCGCAGGGTGATCTGGTAGGTGGCCTTCCGGTACACGGCTCCGGCGTCCCGGACGCGGCTGTCGGCGTCGAAGTCGGCGGTCACGTGCGACACCGCGAGATAGCTGCCCGGTGCCATGGCGGAGCGGAGCCGCGCCACGATGCCGGGCGGGTCGTCCCTGTCGCCGATGAAGTGCAGGACGGCCAGCATCAGCACGGCGACCGGCTGGTCGAAGTCGATGAGCTTGGTCAGTTCCGGGTCGTCCAGGACGTCATCGGTGCGCCGGGCGTCGCCCTGGATGACGGTCACCTCGGGCGTCCCGGCCAGCAGCGCCCGCCCGTGGGCCAGCACGACCGGCTCGATGTCCACGTACACGACATGGGCGGACGGGTCGATCTCGTGCGCGATCTCGTGCACGTTGCCCTGGGTGGGCAGGCCGGAGCCGATGTCGATGAACTGCCGGACGCCCGACTCGGCCAGGAAGCGCACCGCGCGACGCAGGAAGGCGCGGTTCTCGCGCGCCAGGAACGGCGTGTCGGGCGCGTGCCGGACGACCTCCTCCACGGCCTCCCGGTCGGCGGCGTAGTTGTCCTTGCCGCCGAGCAGGTAGTCGTACATCCGCGGGACGTTCGGCGTCGTCGGATCGACGGTGTCCAGTGTCTTCTCCCCGGCCGGTCTTTGCGGGCGCTTTTCTGCCCGGTCTTATCGCGAAGTATCCGAGAACATGTAAGCATTGTGATCAACTCCGGAACAACCGAATCGACGATCCTGACGGCGGGAGAGATAAATGCGAGGCGACGTCGGCACCCCATCGCAGATCCCCGGACCGGCCACCGGAAATGACGGCGCGGCGGCCATCGCCGCGGCCGGCGGGCTGCACGACTACCAGCTGAAACTGCACGCCGAGTACGGACCGGTGGTGCGATTCCCGCTGCCCGGCGCGGACGTCGCGGTATCGGTCGCCGACCCCGTCCTGCTGGAGGCCACCGCGAAGATCGACAAGCGTCCGGAGAGGCTGTTCGAGTTCCTGGCGCCGCTGCAGGAGGCGGGCAACCTGCAGACGATCCCGGCGGACGAGCACGGCCCGTGGCGCCGCGTCATGCTGTCGGTCCTCGCCGGACGCCCCTCGCACGAGGCGCACTTCGCGCAGTTCACCGCGCTGGCGGCCGAGCTGGCCGACCGGTGGGCGCAAACCGCCGGCCCGGTCGTCCTCCAGCGGGACCTGAGCGAGCTGTCGCTGCGGATGATCTGCCACTACGCGCTCGGCAGCGGCCTGGACGAGGAGGGATCGGCGGGACGGGTGGTGTCGGCGTTCGAGACCGTCCTCACCGAGTACATGGGGCGCGCCGAGGGGCCGGGCGCCGAGGCGCGGGAAGCCCTCGCCTACCTGCGCGCGACCGTCGACGAGGTCCTGGCCGCGCACCGCGACCGCGCTGAAAACCCTGCCGACGACCGTGCCGACGACCGGGCCGATCTGATCGCCGCGCTGGCCGCCTCGGGCGAGTCTCCGGCGCGGATCCGCGACACGGTGCTGATGACGATGCTGGCCGCCCACCACACCACCGGCGTCGCCATCTCCTGGACGCTCTACCTGCTGGCCACGCACCCTGACGTGGCCGAACGCGTCGCCGGCGAGGTCGACCGGGTCCTCGGCGACCGCGCCGCCCCCGACTACGGCGACCTGAAGGAACTCGCCCACCTGGACCGAGCGCTCAAGGAGGCGATGCGCCTCTACCCGCCGGGCCCGTACGGCGCCCGCGAGGCCACCGAGGACCTCGTGCTCGGCGAGTACGAGGTGCCCGCCGGGACGACGATCTTCTACCCGTTCTGGGCCGTCCACATGAACCCCGAGTACTGGCCCGACCCGCACGTCTTCGACCCCGACCGGTTCACGCCGGAGGCGTCGGCGGGACGTCCGAGGCTCGCCTACATCCCGTTCGGGCTCGGCCCGCGCAGCTGCGAGGGCTCGGCGCTGGCGATGGTCGAGGCCGAGCTGGTCCTGGCCGTCCTGCTGAAGCGGTTCCGGTTCGACCTCGTCCCCGGACAGACCATCGAGCCCGTCGAGCGCTTCGTCCTATGGGCCGCCGACGACATCAAGATGACGCTCACCCCGCGATAGCCGAGGAATTTGAATCATCAACCAGTAGGCCGCGGCGGAGCCCACAAGAATTGAACGGTCAACAATTCGCGCTGAATTAGGGACCGCCTCCCCGCGTCATCGCGAATGACCGCCGACCAGCAGCAGCGACTTTCCCACCGTGGCGCGTGCGGCCAGTGATCGGTGTGCGTCGGCGGCCCGTTCCAGCGGGTACGTGGCACCGATCACCGGCCGCAGCCGTCCGTCCGCGGCCCTGTCCAGCACGAGGCCGAGCACCTCCCGCACGGTCTTCTGGTCCGGCGGGCCGTCCATCAGCGGGGTGAACACCTGGATCGAGCGGCGCGCGGCCTCCTCTGGGTCGGGGGCGGCGAACCCGTCGGCGGTGCCGTACGTGACGAACCGCCCGCCGTCGGCCGTGGCGTCGAAGGTGGCCGTGCCGAGCGGGCCGCCCGCACCGTCATAGACCAGCGCGGCCCCCCCACCGGTCGCCTCGCGCACCCGCTCGATCCAGTCGGGCCGCGTGTAGTCGACGGTGGCCTCCGCGCCGAGTTCGCGGGCCAGGGCCAGTTTCCCTTCGCTGGACGCGGCGGCCGCCACCCGGGCTCCGGCGTCCACGGCCAGCTGCACCAGCAGCGACCCCGCCCCGCCCGCCGCCGCCGTGACCAGCACCCATTCGTCCTTCGCCGGCCGGCCCAGCCGGTCGAAGCCGAGCGCGGTCACGCCGTCGTGCACCAGTGCCGCCGCGGCCTCGGTGGCCAGGCCGTCCGGCACCGGCATGATCTCCCCCTCCCCGGCGACGACCCGTTCGGCGTAACCAGTGCCGGTCCGGACGACGACGCGCCGCCCGATCCATGCCGGGTCCACGCCCTCCCCGACCTCCACCACCTCGCCGGCGCCCCCGCCGCCCGGCACGTACGGCGGCGTCCGGGGGAAGAAGTCCTGGCCCCAGCCGCCGCGCAGCAGGGTGTCGAGGAAGATGACGTCCGCAACGGCCATGCCCACGACCACCTGGCCGGGACCGGGCACCGGGTCGGGTACCTCAACGGGAGACAGCACTTCCGGACCACCGAACGAGACCACCTGTATCGCACGCATGCACAGCACCCTTCTCGCTCGCGAACCAACGTCCCGACCAGCGTCCAACCTGAAGATTGGTTGAGGTCAAGGCCCCGGAAGGTCCGGAACGGCCGCGGCGCGGCGGCCTCCCCGGCCGCCGCGCCGCGGGCAGGGTGCGTGTGCCGGGGTGCGTGTGCTGGGGCGGGGTCAGGCGCTGCAGGAGACCGTCGGCCACGTCCAGGTGCCGTTGGCCATGATGGTGACGCCGAAGTTGTTGCCGCTGCCGTTCGGCCGCGCGGTCATGATCTGGCCGCTGGAGTCCCAGCTGGCGCTGGTGTTCCAGGTGGCGCTGATCTTCTCGGGGGACGGGACGTTCATCGTCACGGTCCAGTTGCTGGACCCGGACACCGCGACGTTGAGGTTGTATCGGTCGCCCCACTGCTGGCCTGCGGACAGCGTCGCGGTGCAGCCTCCGGTTCCGCCGCCGCCGCCACCGCCGCCGCCGCCACCGCCGCCGCCTCCGCCGCCGGAGCCGCCCACCGTGATGTTGGAGTTGCCGCTGCTCTGGTAACCCTCCGTCGCGAGGATCATGTAGTAGTTGAAGCTGCCGAGGTTCATGCCCTTGCTCGCCCAGGCGTCGAAGTGGTTGCCGGTGGTGATGGTGCCGCCCGTGCGCTTCGACTGGCGGACGCTCCAGTACTGCTGGAAGGTCTTCGTCCCCTCGACGGACGGCGCGTTGGTCCGGGTGGTCTCGTAGATGTCGTAGGTGCCGCCGTCACTGGTCACGGTGCCCTTGTACGTCCCGGTGGGCCGGTAGGTGCCCCAGTTGTCGACGATGTAGTACTCGACGAGCGGGTTGGACGTCCACCCGTAGAGAGCGAGGTAGGCGTTGCCGGACGGGTTGAAGCTGCCCGAGTAGTTCACGTTCCTGCGCGCGCCGTTGCTCCACCCCTTGCCGGCGACGAAGTTGCCGACGTTGCTCCAGTTGGTGCTGTAGCTGCCGCCGCCCTTCAGGGTCATGGAGGACTGTCCGCCGCCGTCCGACCAGAAGGAGTAGTAGTAGCCGCCGTCGCTGCCGGTCTGGTTCGAGGAGATGGTCGTGTCGGCGTAGGCGGTCCCCGGCAGGACGGCCGTGGCCGCCGCCAGCGCGACCGCGCAGGCGCCGATGAACGGCCTGGTGCGGAAGAGCGTCCTGGACCTGCGGCGTCTCCGGCCCTCGGGACGGGCGGCGGTGTCGATCGGGGGGGTGCTGTGCATGGGGGTGGTTCCTCACTCGTGAGCGCTGGCGGGGGCGGCCGGGCAGCGCGGTACGACCCGGCGCGTCCGTCGGCGGCCAGGGGTGACGGCCACCGCGGCGTCGGCGTCGCACAACGCGGCGGGGTGGATGGCGGGGGGTCGGTCGGCGGGAGCGGGCGGGGGAGGGCGGGGTCCGGCCGTCCGGACGAGCGGACGGCCGGAGGTTCGGGCCGCCGGGCGGGTGACCCGGATCGACGGGTGATCGGGGGTGGTCGAGTCCGTCGATGGCGACAGTGTTGGCCGGGGCTCATCGGCCTGTCAACGGTTTCGGAAAGATTTCGAAAAGGCAGATCTTTTCTGGACGACATTTCGCCTGTTCAAAGGCGCACTCAAGTCTTCGAGCCCTTGAACTGCGCCGCAAGCGGGTCGTAGCGGATCAAGATCTAAGTGCTCGACTTCGAAACTTTCTGCATCCCTGGGCCATGTTTCGGAGCCGGGGCCGCCTGGAAGAGCCACTTGCCGTCTGCGGTGTGCACCTGCAGGATGCTGCCCTCCTTCAGGAGGATCAGCAGATCGAGGTCGTCGATCCGCCCGTCGTACGCCCGGCCCTTGATGAGGGTCGTCTGCTGCGCGAGGTCCGGGCTCAGGAGGCGCAGTTCGAAATCGACGGCATCGGATGTGCGCAGCCTGACCAGGGACGTCCGTCCCGTGAAGCGGATGACCTCGCAGCCGGCCCCTTCGACGGCGGTGGAGAAGCCTCTCAGCGGGAGCGGCCCGTCCGTGGCGCGCCGAACGGCGAGAGACCACGGAAATCTCGAATGGATTTTCAGGAGGGTCGGGCCCGTCAGCGCGAACATAGGCAGGTCGCCGCGGCCCAGAACCCGAGGTTTGAGGTCGCCGTCCAATTCGCTCACCCGCAGGTACCGGTCGGAACCTTCGACGATCTTGGCGATTCCCGGACCTCCCGTGTAGAGCAGGACATCGTCCGAGCCGCCCTCCGCCCTGGTCTCGAACTGCTCCACGCCGGTGTGGTCCATGAACGAGAGGGTCCATGCCGTGGACGAGACGATCCGGATGTACCGGTACTTCATGGCCGGCCGGCGGTCGAACAGGCCCCGCGCGGCCTTGTCGTTGCGGACGTTCGCCGTAGGCATGTCACGTCCTATCAACCGCTGCCGCACGGTCAGGTCCGTCTTGCCCGGCCCCCGGTTCTCCAACTCGAAGACGGTTCTCCTCGGCAGGTCGTCCGGGATGCGGATGAGCTTGTTCCCCGTGCCGTGGAACACCTTGAGCGGGCCGAGAGGCCGCTGAACGGTGGAGATCGGCTTGGACGAATCGGTAGAAGGCCAGGTTTCGGTGACGGGTTCGCCGAGCCACTGGAGTTCGAGATCCCGCAGCGCGTCGTAGCCGCGGTTGATCGCATGCTCGACGCGCGTCGCATGCTTCTTGGCGGAGGTCTGGGCGGCGAGCCGGTGGGCGTCGCGAGCCTCGTGGTGGAGGCGCAGCAACTCCGGCGTCGCTCCGGCGGCCTGCGGGTCGAACGGATGCCGCTCCAGTGCCTCGCCCAGTTTCTCGACCTGCCCGGGGAGGCCGCGTATCACCGACTTGTCGTAGTACAGATGGCGCATCGGCCTCGCCGTGGAAACAACGAGGAGGCCGCAGAGCGAAAGGGCTCCCGCCAGGATCAAAGCGACCATGACGGGGATGGCGCCCGCGATGCCGCAGAGCACACATGCTGTGGCGAGTAAGGCGCATACGGTAGCGATCCGGCGTGCAAAAAAGGACACGGTGAAGATAAGTTCGAGCAGTCGTCCCACGGCGCCTCCAAGGCAGATATGTCCAGGTCGGGGCAGGGCGGCGCCTTCGGGCCGGCCGTCGGAGCAGGGCGGCGACGGGCGGCGGGGCGCCGTTTCTCAGACGCCGCACAGAACGGTCAGGACCCCTGCTGTCACCAGAACAAATTGTCCCTTTCTGGCCAAGCCCTTAAGCCGGACGCGCCGGAGTCAGGTTCGGTGGTCGGGGGCGTCCTCCGGGACGGCGGCGGCGGGGCGGTTCACCTGCTCCCTGGACGCGCCGGAGAGCCGGGCGTAGCCGCTGACGATCGCCTCCAGTTCGGCGGGATCCATGACGTCGTCGAGGCGCGAGAACCCGTCCGGCGCGCGGCGCTCGACCTCGTCGATCACGTTCTCCGGCCCGCCCTCCCGGTTGCGGAGCACCACCTCGCCGGTGACGGGCAGGCGCTCGTCCTGGTAGGCGAGCAGGGCCTCGGCCGGGTCGGCGTGCCGTGCCAGCTGGTCGCTGAGGCTGGTGGCGTCCAGGATCGCCTGGCCCGCGCCGTTCGAACCCATCGGATACATCGGGTGGGCGGCGTCGCCCAGCAGCGTGACCCGTCCCCGCGTCCAGCAGGGGAGGGGGTCGCGGTCGCACATCGGGAACTCGAAGCAGTCGCGCGTGGCCCGGACGAGCGCGGCGTGGTCGAGGAGCGGGACGTGGAAGCGGGCCGCGAGCCCGCCCAGGCCGGCCGTGTCGGCGCGGCGCGACCAGTCCTGGCGCTGCGGCGCCGGATCGCCGGGCCGGCCGGTCCGCAGGCAGATCGCCCAGTTGGTGAGCCTGGTGCCCGGGCGCCCGCCCGGAGCGATGGGGTAGACGACCAGTTTGGCGTCGGTGCCACCGGCGATGACCACCGATCGGCCGGTGCCGAACTCCGGCCAGTCGGCGGCTGCCCGCCACATCATCACGCCGTTCCAGATCGGTGGCCCCTCCGCCGGGAAGAGGACGGACCGCACCGTCGAATGGATCCCGTCGGCGGCCACCAGCACATCGCCGTGCACCCGCGCCGATGCCGTTCCCGCGCGGTCGGAGAAATGCGCGCGGACGCCGCCGGAGTCCTGCTCGAAACCGGTCAGCCTGTGCCCGGTCCGCACCGCGCCGGGACCGAGCCGCTCGCGCACCGCCCGCAGCAGGACGCCCTGGAGTCGTCCGCGATGAATGCTGATCTGCGGATAATCGAACCCGGCGCTCCTCCCGCAGGGCCTGCGCATGATCTCCTGCCCGCGCCGGTGCGTGTAGATCAGTTCGCGGGCCGGTATCCCCACCTTCTCCAGCCGTTCGAGAAGGCCGACCTCGGCCAGTTCCCGGACCGCGTTCGGCAGCGTGTTGACCCCGACGCCAAGCTCTCCGACCTGCTCGCCCTGCTCGTGGACCTCGCAGTCGATCCCTTTATGGTGCAACCGCAGAGCCGTTGTGAGCCCGCCGATTCCAGCCCCCACGATGATCACTCTCATGGCCGGTTCCCTCGTCCGCCGGAGACAGGCGATTTCTCGCCGAGTTGCCCCGAGCCTGTCATCCCGACGGGGATACCGAAAGGCCGGATGATGATCAGTGCGGCCCATTCCACGCGGATCCCGGCCGCACCGGGCCGCGGGCTACTGCAGGGCGCTGAGGCCCTTCTGCAGATCCTCCCTGTTCATCACCGGGTGGAGTTCGACCTTCGCGCCGAGTTCCTGGAACAGCGGTTCGGTGATGCTCGGCATCGTCGAGCTGTCCCGCATGTCGAAGACGAGGACGCAGCAGCGCCCGCCCTCCCCGGGCCCGAAGTAGGCGGCCTCCGGATCGAGCCGGTCGATCACCGACTGGACGATCTCGGGAAGCCTGCCGCTCTTGATCGCCTCGTTCGAGGTCTCGGTGTCCAGCACCGCTCTCAGCATGACGCGCATGGTGCTTCCCCCCTCGCGCCCGGGCCGGCGCGGGCCGCTCGTCCGCGCTCGCCGGAGCCCGTGCGCCATCTCCCAATCTCCTGCCTCCGACCTGCGGGAACAACCGCGGGCGCGTCTCATCTGGGCACAGTTGAGGGAGATCTGTCAGCGGCCCGCGCAGCCGGGGGTCAGGCCCGGCGGAAGCGGGCGGCCCAGGCGTGGAGCTCGGTGCGCAGTTCCGGGGGCTCCAGGACGTGGACGTCGGCTCCCGCGACCCCGAGGGCCATCGCCGGCCAGGCCAGGTCGTCGGACGTCATGTGGATGCGGCAGTGGCCCGCGTCCACCTCCTCGACGGTGCACCAGCGGCCGATCCGCTCCCGGACGGTCGCGGCCGGGGCGTCCACCAGCACCTCGACCTGGTAGGGGCGCGGCATCTCCTTCAGGCCGCGGCGGACGAACTCGGCGGCGTCGGCGGCGGGCAGCTCGCGCGGGCGGAACCGGGCGCCGGTCACCGCCGGGCCGGTGAGCCGGTCGAGCCGGAAGTTGCGCCAGCCGTGCCGGTCGAGGTCGTAGGCGACCAGGTACCAGCGGCGGCCGAGCGGGACGAGGCGGTGCGGCTCGACGTGCCGGTCGGTCCGGGCGCCGTCCGCGGCGGTGTAGGCGAAGCGGAGGCGCTCGTCGTCCCGGCAGGCGAGCGCGATGACGGTGAGGACGGCCGGGTCGACGGCCGTCTCGGCGGAACCTCCCCAGGTGGCGGGCACGGTCATCGCCCGCAGCGCGTCCACCTGGCGCCGCAGCCGGGTGGGCATCACCTGCACCACCTTGGCGAGGACCCGCACCGACGCCTCCGCGATGCCGTCCACCCGCGTCGCGGAGTGCAGGCCGACGGCCAGCGCGACGGCCTCCTCGTCGTCGATGACCAGCGGGGGCAGGGCCGCGCCCGCCGCGAGCTGGTAGCCGCCGTCGACACCGCGCTGCGCCTCGACCGGATAGCCCAGCTCGCGCAGCCGGTCGACGTCCCGGCGCAGGGTCCGGACGGAGACCTCCAGCCGGTCGGCCAGCTCGGTACCCGGCCAGTACCGGTGCGTCTGCAACAGGGACAGGAGCCGCAACGTCCGGGAGCTGGTGTTCGCCATGCGTCCAAGTCTCTCGTAATTCAGGTCAGGAAGTGGCCGCAATGCCTTCTAGCGTGGTCGTAGACCGAACGGACCGGAAAAGACGGAGGCCATGACCATGACCGAGCAGCTCACCGGCGAGCGGGCCGACCTGCTGGCGATGCTGGCCAAGCACCGGCACTTCCTGCGCTTCACCACCAACGGCCTCACCGACGAGCAGGCCGGGCTGCGGACGACGGCGAGCGAACTGTGCCTGGGCGGGCTCGTCAAGCACGTCACCTCGGTCGAGCGGGGCTGGGCGGAGTTCATCGTGGACGGCCCGTCCGCGATGGGCGACTTCACCCAGATGACCGACGAGGACTGGCAGAAGCGGAGCGACGAGTTCCGCATGCTCCCCGAGGACACCCTGGCCGGCGTCCTCGACGCCTACGCCGAGGTCGCCCGCCGCACCGACGAACTGGTCGCCGCCCTGCCCGACCTGGACGCCGTCCAGCCGCTGCCGAACGCCCCCTGGTTCACCGACAAGGAGTGGTCGGCCCGCCGGGCGATCATGCACATCGTCGCCGAGACCGCCCAGCACGCCGGCCACGCCGACATCATCCGCGAGTCCCTGGACGGCGCGAAGAGCATGGGCTGACCCCGCTCACCCCCGCCGGGCGGGCTCCTCTTCGCGGGGCTGCTTGTCGCGGCGCTTGCGCAGGGAGCCGGGCCGCGCCCGCTCCTCGGGGTGCGCGTGGACGCGGATGATGCTGGCCGCGGTGGTGAACAGCAGGATCGCGAGGATCACGCCCAGCGACAGCGGGGTCGGGATCTCGGGCACCGACTTGGTGACGTCCTCGTGGAGGAACTGCAGGATCAGCTTGGCGCCGATGAACGCGAGGATCACCGACAGGCCGATCGACAGGTACACCAGGCGCTCCAGCAGGCCCTCGATGAGGAAGTAGAGGGCGCGCAGGCCAAGCAGCGCGAACGCGTTCGCGGCGAACACGAGGAACGGGTCCTTCGTCACGCCGAACACGGCGGGAATGGAGTCCAGCGCGAACAGGACGTCCGTGCTGCCGATCGCGACGAACACCAGGAGCAGCGGCGTCATGACGCGGTGGCCGTCCTCGTGCGCGAGCATCCGCCCGCCGTGGAAGCTCTGGCTCACCGGCATGATCTTGCGGGCGCGGCGCACGAGGAAGGTGTCCTCGACGTCCGGCTCCTCGTTGCGGTGCCGGATCAGCTGGACCGCCGTCCAGATCAGGATCAGCCCGAAGATCAGGAACGTGAAGGAGAACAGGTTGATCGCGGCGGCGCCGACCGCGATGAGGACCACCCGCAGCGCGAGCGCGGCGGCGATGCCGAACAGCAGCGCCTTCTGCTGGTACTCGGCGGGCACCGCGAACCGGCCCATGATGATCACGAAGACGAAGAGGTTGTCGACCGACAGGCTCTTCTCGACGATCCAGCCGGAGAAGTACTCGGTGCCCGCCGTCGACCCGCCGAGGCCCCACACGGCGAGGCCGAACAGGACCGCGGCGCCGATGTAGAACACCGACCAGAACGTGGCCTCCTTGATGTGCACCGCGTGCGGCCGCCGGACGGCGACGAGGAAGTCGAGGACGAACAGCGCGGCGATCAGTCCGATCGTCGCGGCCCAGGCCCAGAGGGGTACGTCGAGCATCCGGCAGGCTCCTCATGAGCTCGTATAGGGGGCGTCCGCTGACCTATATCCGTTCTGTTGCACTTCTACCCCCTCGCTCGAGGCGTGGTCGCCACCGGGGTAAACCTCCAATGATCTAGACGCGTCCTGTACAGCGAGGTCACAGGCCGCGCGCTCCCGGCCGTCGCACACGCGGCCGGGGGTGCGCCCAGCGCCGGGACGAAGCACTCAGGGGCGGTTGAGTACTTGCACCGATGTCCGCGGCGCCGCCGCGGGCCAGGCTTCCGGGTATGGACACCTCACGCTGGCGCCCGCTCGCACTCGCCGCCAAGGCGGCCCTCGCCGTCCTGCTCGCGCTCGCCGTGGCCTTCCCCGAATGGGACCGGTTCGCGGACAAGGCGATGGGCGTCCGCGTGGCCGCCTACCCCGCCGCCGTCATGCTCGTCACCCTCGTCTGGGCGCTGCGTTCAGGGCGCGGCCGGGGCGGGCCCTTCCCGTGGGACGTCGACCTCCTCCTGACCCTCCCGTTCCTCGTGGACGTCGCCGGGAACGCCGCCGACCTCTACGACACGGTCGGCTGGTTCGACGACGCCTGCCACTTCGGGAACTGGGCCCTGCTGAGCGCCGCCGCCGGCGTCGCGCTGCGCCGCTGGGGCGGCCTGCGGCCCTGGGCGGTCGCGCTGGCCTGCGCCGGAGCGGGCGCCATCGCGGCGATCCTGTGGGAGTTCTTCGAGTACGGAGTCTTCATCCTCGACACCCCCGAGACCGTCACGATCTACCGCGACACGATCGGCGACCTCATGCTCGGCCTCGCCGGCTCCACCGTCGCGGGCCTCCTCGCCGCCGCCCTCGCCCGCCGCGGCGGCACCGTCCCGGGAGGGGCCGCGGGTTCAGTAGACGAGCGCCTGGACGTCGTCCAGGGTGATCTCCTCGACGAAGGTCGGCGCGCCGGCGATGCGGATGCCGGGCAGCACGTCGTCCGGGCCGATGCCGCGGCGGGCCGCGCACTGGGTGCAGAGCGTGACGCGCCCGGCGCCGAGGACCACGGCGAGCAGGTCGTCCAGCGGAGTGCCGTGCGGCAGTGAGAACTCGGCGGCCCGCCCCGGCAGCGCGAACCACGCCGACTCCCCGGTCAGCCACAGCGAGACGGGGACGCCGCTGGCCACGGCGGCCGCCGCCACCGTGAACGCCTGGTTGCAGCGCTCGGGTGCGTCCGCCCCCGCCGTCACCTTGATCACCAGTGGTCTCGCCATAACCGCACTCTAGTGCGGGCACCGCACGTAACATCCTGCGGTGTGAGCGGCATGGTGCACGCGGGGATCCTCGTCCTCGCCCTCGGGATCATGGCGGTGGCCGCCGTCCTCCTGGTGATCCGCCTGGGCCGGTTGCGGTAGCCGGGCCGGCGTGGAGACGGCGTACTGGCCGGTCTCCTTGTCCTTGCCGAGGGAGCCGCCCGTCGAGGTGCCGAGGACGTAGAGGGGCCGGTCGACCGGCAGGATCCACTCCTCGTAGCGGTACTCGGTGACGTCCCCGTCCAGGCCGGGCAGCGGCCCGTTGTCGGGGCGCCGCTCGTCCATCGTCTGGACGGGCCCGTCCACGGCCGCGTTCTCGGGGTCGATGACGATGCGGCCGGTCGCGTCCTGGAGGTAGAAGGGCGCCTTCGACTTCTCGTCGATGAAGGTGCGCGTGCCCTGGCTCGTCTTGGCAGTGGCCTTGGTCCGGTACCACGCGCACGGCGTCCCGGAGAACGGCGCGGGCCGGATGGGGACGGCCGTTCCGGTGACCTGGCAGGGGACACCGGCGTGCAGCCCGGCGGCTCCGGCGCAGTCCGCCTCGACGGCGCGGCGCAGGTTGCGGAAGCGGATCCGCCAGACCCAGCCGGCGGCCAGCAGGCCCGCGGCGATCAGCAGCGGTAGGAACATCACCATGGTGAGGCCGGACACGCTCCCATGATGTGGACGGGGACGCGCACCCGGCCAGGGACGGCTGTCCCCCTCCACGAGGGACGGCCCACGGGACACGGCCCGCCCGCCCCGCCCAGGCCGCTACGCTCGGTGTCCATGGATGTCCCTGAGCTGCACCCGGACCTTGAGCCCCTGAAGTTCCTGCTCGGCACCTGGGAGGGCGCCGGCGTGGGCGGCTACCCCACGATCGAGTCGTTCAACTTCGGCCAGGAGCTGTCCTTCAGCCACATCGGCAAGCCTTTTCTGATCTACGCGAGCCGCACCTGGATGATCGAGCCGGACGGCACCCTCGGGCGTCCGCTCGCGGTGGAGACGGGCTACTGGCGGCCGCGGCCCGACCACCAGGTGGAGGTGACGCTCGCGCACCCGACCGGGATCGTCGAGATCTACGTCGGCAACGTGGCGTTCAACCGGGTGGAGCTGCAGACCGACGTCGTCGCGCGGACGGAGTCGGCCAAGGAGGTCACCGGCGGCCACCGCCTGTACGGGCTGATCGGCGAGGACCTCGGCTGGGCGTACGACATGGCGGCCGTCGGGCAGAAGCTCCAGTCGCACCTGTCGGCGCAGCTCAAAAAGGTGTCGTAGCGGTGCCGTAGCGGGTCTGGGAGACAGGTCCCGGACATAGATCGATCCCCGGACCTTCCGCCGGGTGGCGGGCGATGGACAGGACGGGTCCATCGGTCCGGGGACCGGGTAACTGCCTGGTATTCGCCGGTCACCGTCGCGACCGGCTCCCGCCGTCCGAGGACGGCGGCTCCGAGGCGGAACGGCGACTAGCGGACAGTCACCTCGCGAGTCCTACAAGCAACCATTGGTTAGGACCACCTCCTTTCGCGCGTACTCGGCACGCTATGTGAGCCCGCGCGACGAGGCAAACAAATTTTCGGAGGGCTGAATCCGGCCGTGGGCGGGGTTCGGCGGGTGGGATCTAGACTCGGTGCATGGTCGAGTCGTGGCAGGAGGAGCTGAGGGCCAAGGGGTACCGGGTCACCCCGCAGCGCCAGCTGGTTCTCGAAGCGGTCACCCACCTGGAGCACGGGACCCCCGAGGAGATCTGCACCGAGGTGCAGCGCACCGCCCGCGGCGTGAACATCTCCACCGTGTACCGGACGCTCGAACTCCTCGAAGAGCTCGGGCTCGTCAAGCACGCCCACCTCGGGCACGGGCCGCCGAACTACCACCTCGCGGCCGAGGCCGAGCACATCCACCTCGTCTGCCGGGGCTGCCACACGGTCGAGGACGTCGACCCGCGCGCGGCGGCCGGGCTCGCGGACGTCCTGCAGCGCGACTTCGGCTTCGAGACCGACGTGCACCACCTCACCGTCTACGGCCGGTGCAAGGACTGCCGCGCGACGTAGCCGGACCGTCGTCCGGACGGTGCGGCGTAGTTCGGTTCGGACCGTGCGACGCAGTTCGGAACCTGCGACATAGTCTGGACGGCATGGAGAGCCCGCTGCTGAAGTCGCCCGGAGCCGTCGCCGCCGATGCGCCCGATCAGGAGGTCGCCGCGCACTACGGCGACCCGACGCGGGAGCAGCGCACGCTCGAACAGGGGACGGCGTTCGTCGACCGGAGCAACCGGGACGTCGTCAAGGTCTCCGGCCCGGACCGGCTGAAGTGGCTGCACAGCCTCCTCAGCCAGCACCTGGACGCGCTGCAGCCGTTCGAGCCGACCGAGGCCCTGCTGCTCGGCCCCAAGGGCCACGTCGAGCACCACCTCTTCGTCGTCGACGACGGCGAGGCTACCTGGGCGCACGTCGAGCCGGGGGAGGCCCCCTCGCTGGTGGAGTTCCTCGACCGGATGCGGTTCATGCTCCGCGTCGAGGTCGCCGACGTGTCGGACGAGTACATGGTGGTCACCGGGCCGTCCGGCGCCGCCGAGGGCCTCGCCTGGCCGGACGCCGCCGGGACGACGACGCGGATCGTCCCGCGCGGCGAGTTCCCGGAGGGGCTCACGCCGTCCGGTCTGTGGGCCTACGAGGCGCTGCGGATCGCCGAGCACCGCCCCCGCTTCGGCCTCGACACCGACGAGCGGACGATCCCGCACGAGGCCGGGTACGTCGAGACGGCCGTCCACCTGAACAAGGGCTGCTACCGGGGGCAGGAGACGGTGGCGCGCGTCCACAACCTGGGGCGGCCGCCGCGCCGCCTGGTGTTCCTGCACCTGGACGGCAGCGTCGACCGGCTGCCCGCGCACGGCGACCCGGTCGAGGTCCCGGGCGGCCGCGCGATCGGCTTCGTCGGATCGGCGGCCCGCCACCACGAGCTCGGCCCGATCGCGCTGGCGATGGTCAAGCGCAACGTCCCGGTGGACGCCGAACTCCTGGCCGGCGGGGTCGCGGCCGCGCAGGAGGTCATCGTGTCGCCCGACACCGGGGCCAACGCGCAGATCGCGCTCCGTCGCCGGCCCGCGAAACACGGGTAGCAGCGGGACCCCTGGGCGAATATCGTCGGCTATGGACGATTTTTAACCGGCGTCGCCCAGGGAAGGTGGATTCCTGCCAATGGTCGCGAACCTCGGGAAACGGGAGCCGCCGGCTGCCAGGAGGGGGACGCGGCGCCGCCCGCGCCGGGAGTCCCCGCTGGTGTGGTGGGCCCTGTTCGCGGCGTTGGCCGGGTTCGCGTGGTGGCTGCAGTCGTGGCGGGTCGCGCTGCTCGGCCTGCTGGCCTGGTGCCTGTACGAGTTCACGCTCGTCCCGACCCTGTGCCGCATCCTGAGCCAGCAGGGCGCCGCCTGCACCGAGCGCACCCGGGGGCGGCTGTTCGCCTGCGGCGCCGAGCACCAGCGTCTCCGCAACGACGCGCTGTGGCGGCTCGCCGGCCTGCGCAACCCGTTCCAGAAGGAGCCCGCGCGGGGCGACGGCGAGACGGGGGTCGTGGTCGTCTCCTCGGACGTCCGCGGACGCCTCACACTGCTCGACCGGGCCCTCATCCTGCTCGCCGCCGTCGGCACGGTCGCCGTCCTGGTCGGCACCGTCTACGGCTTCCGCTGACCGCGGGGCCGCGGGCCGCGAGGCCGCGGGGCCGCCTACATCGTCACCGTCAGATGTCGAGGATCAGGGTGATGGGGCCGTCGTTGGTGAGGGCGACCTGCATGTCCGCGCCGAACTCGCCGGTCTCGACCTTGGCGCCGAGGGCGCGCAGTTCGTGGACGACGGCGTCCACGAGGGGTTCGGCGACGTCTCCGGGGGCGGCGGCCGTCCAGGACGGGCGGCGGCCCTTGCGGGCGTCCCCGTAGAGGGTGAATTGGCTCACGACGAGGAGGGGCGCGCTCAGGTCCGAGCACGACTTCTCGTCCGGCAGGATGCGCAGCCCCCACAGCTTCGCGGCCAGCCTGCGGGCCTTCCCCAGGTCGTCGTCGTGCGTCACGCCGACGAGGGCGAGGAGCCCCGGCCTCTCGATCTCGCCGACGACACGCCCGTCCACGGACACGCTGGCCTGGCTCACCCTCTGGACTACAGCACGCATGACCATGCATTCTGCCGCCTATGGGAGCAACGACGCTCATCACGGTGGCGCCCACGGGCGCGGAGTCCGCAAAGTCGGACGTTCCGGCCCTGCCCGTCACCCTGGATGAACTGGTTCAGACGGCCAAGGAGTGCGAGGCGGCCGGCGCGGCCGTGATCCACGTGCACGTCCGCGACGACGACGCGCGGCCCACACTCGACCTGTTCCTGCTGAGGGACACGGTGGCGGCGCTGCGGGAGGGCACGGGACTGATCGTCCAGCTGTCCACGGGCGGGGCGGTGACGGACCCGTACGACGACCGCCTCCGCGTCCTGGACGCCGGGCCCGACATGTGCTCGCTCACCTGCGGGACGGTCAACTTCGGCGACGACGTCTTCATGAACCCCTGGCCGTTCATGGTGGAGCTCTACAAGCGCACCCAGGAACTCGAGGTCGTCCCGGAGTTCGAGCTGTTCGACATGGGCCAGGTGGCGGCGCTGCACAGGCTGCTGGACAAGCACGGCCTCCCGTACGGCGGCCACGTCCACTGCGACCTGGTGATGGGCGTGCCGGGCGGTATGCCGGGCGATGCGCGGACGCTCGTCGCGGCCGTCGAGGCACTCCCGTCCGGCGCCACGTGGTCGGCGACCGGGATCGGCCGGACGTCCGTGCCCGTCCTGTTCGCGGCCCTGTCGGCGGGCGGCCACCTGCGCGTCGGCATGGAGGACACGGTGACCTTCGCCAAGGGCGAGCCGGTGACCGCGAACGCCCAGCTCGTGGCCCGCGCCGCCCAGGCCGCGACCCTGGCGCAGCGCCCGCCGATGTCCCCGGCGGACGCCCGCGCCCTCCTGCGCACCAAACCCCGCTGAGCGCGTCCGATAGCGGCGGAGGGAGGGGCGCCCGCGCGGAGCCGGGTCAGATGCTCTTCATCGTGGTGCAGCCCTGCAGGCGATCGCCGCCCTCGTACAGGTAGGCCCGCATCCAGATCGCGTAGGGACGCAGAGGGGTGGTCCCGCTGGTCCTGAAGAGCTTGGTCGTGCCGTTGCCGTAGACGTGGTACCACGGGCTCCGGTACTCGCCGCCGCTGTAGTGCGCGTACGACTGGATCGCCGCGTGGTGGCCGTCCGGCTCGGTGTCGCTGATCCAGAGGTCGGAGCTGATCTTCCACCCCGGGTCGGTGTACGTCACCGAGATGTAGGCGGTGCCGGAGACGCCGGGCCTGCTGCACGAGAGCGTGTAGATCGTCGTACCGGCGGCGGAAGCGGCGGTGGGGGCGGTGACGGCGGTGGCCGTGGTGGCCGCCGCCGTCAGCGCGAGGGCGGTGGCCGTGATCCTGCGCGTGCGCATGAGGACTCCTTCGGGCTGGTGATGGTGGTGCGGGGAGAGTAAGGGCTCCCGTTATCACCTGGTTATCGAGCGGGCCGCGTCCCGCCGGAACCGTGCGGCGGGCCTCTCCGTCTGGTCAGTGCGCCGACGAGATGGGGATGTGCCGATGGAATCGGATCCGTGGGCCGTTCGGGTGCCGCCCGGCTACCGGGTGGCGGGGTGGGAGGTGGGCGCCGGCATCGCCACCGGCAGCTGGGGCGCCGTATACGAAGCCCGCCTCCTGGACGCAGCACGCTTCCCGGACGGGCGCGGCGGCGACCCCGGCGGATCCGGCGAGTCCGGCCTTCCCGAGCGGGCGGCGCTCAAGTTCCTGCCGACCGGGACGCTGACCCCGCGCCGGCTGAGCCATCTCACCGACATGGCGCGCCGCGAGGTCAGCCTGCACGAGGGCGTCGAGCACCCCCGCCTCATCAGGTTGTTCGGGGTCGTCACCGTCGACGACCCGGGCGTGCCGGAGCTGGACGGCGCCACCGTCCTGGTGATGGAGCGGGCGGAGCGCTCGCTCGCCGACGTGCTCCGCGCGTCGGCGGGCGGCGGGCCGGTGCCGGACGCGCCGCGGCTGATCGCGGAGATCTGCGAGGGCATGGCCCACCTGCACGCCCAAGGCTGGGTGCACGGCGACCTCAAGCCCGGCAACATCCTCCTCATGGCCGACGGGTCGGTGCGGCTCGCCGACTTCGGGCTCGCCGCCGAGCTGGAGGGCACGCACGGGTACATGCCGCCGGCGGGCTCGTCCGACTACGTGCCGCCGGAGCGCTGGGCCGAGTCGCTGACCGAGCGCGGCACGGCCGTCCGGACGACGGCGGACGTCTGGGCGTTCGGCGTCACCGCGCACCAGCTGCTGACCGGCCGGCCGCCGTTCCCGGGGGCGACCGCCCGCGCGCGGGCGGCGGCCGCGGCCGAGTACGCCGAAGGGCACCGGCCACTGGTGCTGGACGCGGCGCTGTCCCCGGGATGGCGGGCGCTGCTGGCCGGCTGCCTGGCACCGGGCCACGCCGGGCGGACCGCCTGGGACGCGGAGACGCTGCTGGCCCGGATTGGGGAACCGGGCGATCCGCGCACCGCGCCCGTCCGCCGCGCCGGGCGCCGCGGCACCCGTTCCGTTCCCGTCGCGGCCGTGGCGGTGGCCGCGGCGCTCCTCGTCGCGGCGGCGGCCGACGCGCCGTCCCCGGCCGTCCCGTCCCGGGCTCCGGCCGTCCCGGCTCGGGCCCTGGTCGGCGCCGCGCAGTGGGCCTCCGGACCGGCGTGGACGGCGAACCGCCCCGTCCCTCCCGAGACCTTCGGGGTGACGATGAACAGCTCCACGGGGACGATGCCCTCGTTCCGGGTCGGCAGCGTGCGCCTCTGGGACGGCGGGACGCGCTGGGCGCAGCTCGAACCCGCACGGGGCGAGTTCCACTGGTCGACGCTGGACCGCCTGGTCGAGGGCGCGCACCGGGCCGGGCTCCCGGCGCTGTTCGTGTTCGGCGGCACCCCGGCGTGGGCGGCGCCGGACGGCCGGAAGGGCGCCTACCCGGACGGGTCGCGGACGGCCCCGCCCGACGACCTGGCGGACTGGGACGCCCTGGTGCGGGCGGTCGTGACGCGCTATCGCGGCCGGCTGCCGGCCTACGAGCTGTGGGTGAACGGGAACGACGGCCACTACTACTCCGGCAGCGTCCGGCGGCTGGTCGAGATGACGCGCCGGGGCGCCGCGATCATCCGGGAGGTGGACCCCGGGGCCACCGTCGTCTGCCCGTCCATGGGGCGGCTCTGGCAGCCCGAGGCCGGGGACGTGCTGCGCCGGTTCGCCGAACTCGGCGGATACGACCACTGCGACGCGGCCGGGGTGAAGCTCCACCAGCGGCGCGCGTCCGACCCGCCCGAGACGATGAGCGAGCTGCTGACCGTCATCGACCGGGCGATGCACCGGGCGGGGGTGCATCCCCCGCTGTGGAGCACCGGCACGACCTACCAGTACGCGATCGAGGGCGCGCTCGACCCGCGCCGGGCCGTCGACTACCTCGCGCGCTTCTACCTGATGGGCGTCTACGGCTCGAACATCGGGCTGCGCAACATGTACTTCTACGCGTGGGGGAACAGCCACCTGCCGATCGTCCTGCAGCCCGAGGGCGGCCGGCCGACCGCCGCCGCGCTGGCGCTCGAAAGGCTTCAGGGATGGCTGGACGGCGCGCGGACCCGCTCGTGCGGGCAGGCCCGCACGAGCGGGTCCGCGCGCGTCTGGCGGTGCCGGTTCACCCTCCCCGGCGGGCCGGCGGACATCGTCTGGACCGAGACCGGCACCGCCGCCGTCGCCGCGGAGGCGGGCGCGCTCTCCCTGCACCGGCTGGACGGCACCGCCGTGCCCGTGCGCGCGGGCGCGGCGGTCCGCGTCACGGGCAGCCCGGTGCTGATCCGCTACTCCGGTGGCCGGGACCCCGGGGCGACGGCGGGAGCAGGCCGAGGTGCTCGGCCCTGACGAGATCGAAGCGCAGCGCGAGTGACACCAGCGCCTCCCGCCGCCAGTCGGCCTTGCCGGGGGCTCCGGCGGGGCGGGGCGCGGCGGACGGCGGAGCGGCCTCGCGGCGCGGCTCCCTGACCCGCAGCTTCGTCCCGGCCAGGTAGTCGATGTGGAACTTGACCGCCGACCGGGTGAGGTCGCCGCGGCCGTCCCCGCGCAGCCGCTCGACGATCTCGGGGACGGTCGGGATGGCCACCGACGAGGCGTCCCGCAGCCGGGGCTCGCAGAGCGCGACCAGGACGAGGAAGTACTTGGCCGTCTCGTCCAGCGGGAAGGCCGCCGCCGTCGCCTCCCCGGACGCGGGCTCGGGGCCGCCGGGGTCGGCGTACCGGTGCTGGGACGCGTAGACGAGGAACGACACGGTCCCCCGGTGCGCGGGGATCACGACGCGGGAGAACTCGAACGGCACCGGCATGTCCAGCCGGCGCGGCGCCACCTTGACGAACTCGCCGCCGCCCTCGGGGTTCTCCACCACGTACGTCGAGCGGCCGCTCAGGTTGCTGATGGTCCAGTGGTCCTCGACCGCGCGGACGGTCCCCGCCCACCGGGGCACGCCCGCGTCCGGCAGGACCAGGCCGGCCGGGCGCTCGGCGGTGCCCCGCCCGAAGGACGCCTCCCGGCCCACGGCGAGCCGGACGACGGCGCCGGCGCCGCCCCGGCCGGGCAGCTGGAGGATGACGCCCCGCATGTCCGCGCCCTCCCAGCTGGCAGGTTCCGAAGTGTCCCATTCTGCTCCACGCTGATCGCCGAACGGGGGGCGAGGCGGATGTCCGAGCAGGTGGAGTTCCGGATCCTGGGAGTCCTGGAGGCCGCCGTCGGGCGGCGGCCGGTGCGCCCGCCGGGCGGGCGGGCGCGGCTGGTCCTGGCGGCGCTGCTGCTGGACGCCGGCCGGGTGGTGCCGGTGCCGCGGCTCACCGCCGCGGTGTGGGGGCACGATCCGCCGTCCTCCGCGCGGACGCAGCTCGCCATCTGCGTGTCGGGGCTGCGGCGCGCCGTGCGGACCGCGGGCGGCGGCGACGGCTGGCTGCAGACCGCCGGTTCCGGCTACCGGGTGCGCGCCGACGCCGTGCGGCTCGACGCCGCGGTGGCCCGGGCGGCCCTGGCGGAGGGGCGGCGGGCGGCCGCCGCCGGCCGTGCCGAGCACGCGGCCGCGGTGCTGGGCCGCGCCCTCGGCCTGTGGCGCGGACCGGTGCTGGCCGGCCTGGACGGCGAGGTCGTCGCCGCGGGCGCACGCCGCTGGGAGGAGCTGCGGCTGACCGTGGCGGAGGAGTTCGCGGACGCCGAGCTGTCCCTCGGCCGCCACCGGGAGCTGGCCGACGACCTGTGGCCGCTGGTGCTGGAGAACCCCTTCAACGAACGCCTCCGCGGCCAGCTCATGACCGCGCTGGCGCTGGCCGGACGCAGGTGCGACGCCCTGCGCGTGTACCGCGACGGGCGGCGGCTCGCGCTCGACGAGCTCGGCGTCGAGCCGGCGCGCCCGCTGCGCGACCTGCACGAGACGATCATGAGCGACGCCCCGCCGCCCGCCACGCGAAGCCGCCCCGAGCCGGGCACGACGCGCATCACGGTGACGCTCCCCGACGACCACGTAGCCCGGCTGCGGAACCTCACCGACGACGTCCCCAGCTTCATCGCGCACACCGTAGCCCAGACCCTCGCTCGGCCCGCCGCCCAGACCCTCGCCCACCCCGCCGCCCAGACGCTCGCCCAGCCCGCTGCCCAGCTGGCCGCCCACCCCGCCGTTCAGCCGGTCGTTCAGCCGGTCGTTCAGCCGGCCGTTCAGCCGGCCGCCCAGACGCTGGCCCAGCCCGCCGGGCCGTCGGCCGGCCAGCCTGGCGCTCGGCCGGCCGCGCGGCCCATCGCGCACCGGACGGTCGCGGATGGGTGTGTGGACGTTCGGCCGGGTCATGGGGGTGCATAATCGCGATCACGGGCGGGTCAGGGCCGGTTCGGTGCGGTGGGCGGGGTAGTTGACCCTGCGTGACCGGGGGGCTCGCGGGCTGGAGTGGGAGGGCGCGATGGAGATCAATCCTGTGCTGGTCGAGGTCGAGCGGTCCGGGTTCGTGGAGTCGCGGCATCGCGGGTCCGCGGTCGGGCTCGCGGCGGACGGGTCCGTCGCCGTGCGGGTGGGGCGGCCCGACGTGCCGATCTTCCCGCGGTCGGCGAACAAGCCGATGCAGGCGGTCGCGATGCTGCGCTGCGGCCTCGACCTGGACGGCGAGCTGCTCGCGCTGGCGGCCGGCAGCCACTCGGGGGAGGATTTCCACGTCGAGGGGGCGGAGAAGATCCTCGCGGGTGCGGGGCTGGTCGCCGGGGACCTGCGCTGCCCGGAGAGCTGGCCGCTCGATCCCGCGACGCAGCAGGCGGTCGCGCGGGACGGCGGCGGGCCGTCGCGGATGCGGATGAACTGCTCGGGCAAGCACGCCGCGATGCTCGCGACGTGCGTGGCGGCCGGGTGGCCGACCGAGACCTACCTGGACGCCGGGCATCCGCTGCAGCTCGCCGTCCGCGAGGTGGTGGAGGAGCTGGCCGGTGAGGCGGCGGCGGCCGTCGGCGTGGACGGGTGCGGGGCGCCGCTGTTCGCGGTGTCCACGACGGGGGTCGCGCGGGCGTTCCGGGCGCTGGTCCTCGCCGCCCCCGGTACGCCGGAGCGGCGCGTCGCGGACGCGATGCGCACCCACCCGCAGTGGACGTCCGGCACCCGGCGCGAGGAGCGCGAGCTGATGGACGCCGTCCCGGGGCTGCTCGTCAAGTGCGGCGCCGAGGGCGTGGACGCCTTCGCGTTCGCCGACGGGCGGGCCGGCGCCGTCAAGGTCGACGACGGGGCGATGCGGGCGCGGACACCGGTGACCGTGGCGCTGCTGCGGGCGCTCGGCTTCGGCCAGCCGGCGCTGGAGCAACTCGCCGACGTGGAAGTGCGGGGCGGGGACGGCGTGGTGGGCGCCGTCCGCCCCGCACCCGGCGTGTTCGCCTAGCGCACCCGGCGCGTTCGGCCGGCGTGTTCGCCTAGCGGCCCTGGGGCTCGCCCTTGAGCTGCTCGAACTCGTCCCTGACGACCGTCTGCTCGTAGAGGACGCCGTCCGGCCACGGGTTCTTCGGCTCGCGGCCCGGCTGGGGGTTGTCCTTGCGGAACTCCTCCCACCGGCCGCGCGGGTCCGGCGGGTAGCTGTGCGAGAACATCCCGGGCCGGTAGGTGTACATGCCGCCCTGCTCCATGCCGCGGTGGTTCATCTGGTCGTTCCGCTTGCCCGGGTGGATGTGCTTGGTCGCGGCCTCCCTCGTCAGCCAGAACCGGGCGATGATCGCCACCGTGCCGACCACCACGATGATCCACAGGTAATGGATCGGCACGTTGGTGTCCGTTGCGGCCAGGATCGTGGCAGGCATTCTCCGTCCACCTCCCGATGGTGTTGCGGCCCCTTACGGGGTCATTTAGGGATGTGTCCGCTAATGGCCGGGTTAACCCCGTCCGCGGCGGGCGCGGGGCCGCCCACCGTGCGGATGCGTCCCGCGGCCAGGCCGGGCACCGCCATGAGGACGCAGACGCCCAGCACGCCGATCATCGGAACGCTCCATCCGCCGGTGGCGTCGTGCAGCGCGCCCAGCGCGAGCGGGCCGAGCGCCGCGATGAGGTAGCCGACGCCCTGCGCCATCCCGGACAGCTGGGTCGCGACGTGCGCGTCATGGGCGCGGAGCCCGATGAACGACAGCGCGGTGGCGAACCCGAGGCCCTGGCCGAGGCCGAGGACCACCGCCCACCCCCACACCGACGCGATCGGCGCCCAGGTGACCCCGACGAAACCGATCATGGTCAGCACCGCGGTGGCGAGCACCAGCGGACGCTGGTCGCGGGTCCGGCGCGCGAGCACCGGTACGGCGAGCGACCCGACCGCCTGGATCGCCGCGGACAGCGCCAGCACGTAGCCGGCGGGCGCCGCGTCCATCCCGCGGTCCTGGGCGATCGTCGGCAGCCAGCCGAGGACGACGTAGGCGAGCAGCGACTGCAGGCCCATGAACACCGTGACGTGCCAGGCGAGGCCCGACCGCCACACCAGCGCCGCGACGCCGCGCGGGGCCGCCGCGGGCGGCGCCGACCGCGCCGCGTGGGCCGCGCGCCGCGCCCGCGGCACCCACAGCAGCCCGGCGAGCGCCGCCGGGATCGCCAGCAGCCCGAGCGGCAGCCGCCAGCCCGCGTCGAAGAAGTGCTCGACCGGCACGGCGAACCCGGACGACAGCGACGCCCCGGCCGTCACCGCGACCGTGTAGATCGCCGTCACCGTGGTGATCCTGGACGGATGGTCCCGCTTGATGATCGCGGGCATCGCGATGTTGCCGATGCTGATCGCGATCCCGGCGACCAGCGACCCGGCGAACAGCGCGACCGGGGCGTCCACGAGCCGCAGCACCAGCCCGCCGACCAGCAGTGCCATCGCGCTGACCAGCAGCGTCTCGCCGCGCGGTGCCCGCGGCAGGAACGCCGCCGCCAGCCCGTAGGAGCCGAAGAAGACCAGCGGGAGCGTGGTGAGCGCGCCCGCCGCCGTTCCCGACAGCCCGAACTCGTCACTGATCTCGGTCAGCAGCGGCCCCACCCCGGCGATCGCCGGACGCAGGTTGACCGCCAGAAAAACGATCATCAAGAGTGAGCCGACGACACCGGCCCGCCGTGCACTCACCCCGCACTCTTTCCGAGCCGTGTGTCGTGGTCGGGCCGTGTGTCGTGGTCGGGCTGCTTGTCGTGGCCGGGTTTCGGGGTGGCGAGGAGGGTGTCCAGGGTGGCGAGGGTGGGTTCCACGACGGCGGCCGCGGCGGTGGCCGCCGCCTGCGGGTCGCCGGCCGCGATCGCGTCCAGGACGGCGCGGTGGCGGGCCGGGCCCGCCTCGGGAACCTCGCGGTCCAGCCGGATCGCGCGCATCGACTCGTGCAGCCGGCCGAGGAAGAAGCGCATGGCCTCGATGAGCAGCGGGTTCCGGGACGCCTCCGCGACGCCGAGGTGGAACCGGGCGTCGGCGGCGCCGAACGCGTCCGGCTCGGTGGCCTCGTCCCGGGCGCGGAGCAGGTCCTCCAGCCGCGCCAGGTCGTCGCCGGTGCGCCTGCGGGCCGCGAGCCGCGCCGCCTGCACGTCGTAGGCGAGCTGCACCTCGAACACGTCCCGCGCCGAGGCCCGCGCGACCCGGCGCAGCAGCGGACGCGGGTCGGCGCTGCTGCGGACGTAGGTCCCGTCGCCGCGCCGCACCTCCAGCACCCCGACGTGCGACAGCGCCCGGATCGCCTCCCGCACGGCCGGGCGGCTCACACCGAGCTGCGCGGCGAGGTCCAGCTCCGCCGGTATCCGCGCGCCGACGGCCCAGGATCCGTCGCTGACCTGCGCCTGGAGCTGTTCGAGCACGGCATCGACCGTCGATCCGCCCGCAACGGGACTCAATCCCACGGAACCCTCCCAAAGTAAGACGTCAGACATCTTACGAGAGGTGATCCCGGCGGCGGCCTCGGCCTGACCGGCGGTCGAGGCGGACCCGCGGTGGCCGCAGGGAGGGGTCTCGGCGACCACCGCGGGCTCGGACAACGCCCGCCGGGCGGCGGGGGCGGGAAACCGTCCGGCGGGCGTCGCGTCCGGTGCCGGGCCAGGAGGGTCAGTTCGGGCCGCGGGGCTTGCGGTGCTTGGCGTGTCCCAGCGGTCCCGGCCGCTTCCGCGGTTTCCGGCGCGCTCGGGCGGAGGCCCGGCCGGGCCGCTCGTCCCGGCTCCCGCGCGCCTCCGGCAGTTCCCTCTGCCGGGCGGCCTCCTCGTCGCGCCGCGCCTGCTCGATGTGCGCCATGACCGCGCGGTGCGTCACCGACGGGGCCGGGTCGCGGCGCGACCGCTGCGCGGGGCTGCCCTTGATGACACCGCCCTGCACCGGTCCGCGGTTCGGCAGGCCGCCCATCGGGTGCCGGCTGCTCGGCCGGATGCGGGACGCCGCCAGCGTGAGCGCGACCCAGAAGACGACCGCCAGGAAGATGACGGCCGGTCCGATGTAGAGGAACCAGCGGTCTCCGACGCCGCCGGGGGGAACCATGGGGTTGGGGTAGTCGGCGAGCATGAGGCGACACCTCCTCGCCCCGGCCCCTACCCCGCGTCAGGCGGCTAACCGCCGGGTCACCGCCCGGCGCCGGTCACATGCCGCGCGACTGGGAGATGGAACCGGACGTGGCCAGCGTGAACGTCCGCATCGACTCGGCGAACTTCGACAGGTCCCACTCGGCCGGGCCCTCGTACCAGTAGAGGTTGTCGGCGCCCTCGGCCCGCTCGCCCGCGTCCTTCACCGTCTCCGCCCACGTCTGGACGGTGTCGAACACGACCGCGTACGGCAGGAAGCGGGAGAACAGCGCGATCCGCTGCCGGGACGCGACCGCGTCCCCGCCGTCCGGGACGGCGCCCCGCTCCAGGAACGCCCGGAACCCGATCGTGTGCGCGAGGACGGTGGCGCCGCGCGCGGTCTTCGCCGGCATGTACTGGCCGCCATAGGCCAGCGCCGCGCCCGCGATGATCAGCGCGAGGCCGGCCAGCGCCCACTCGGTGGTGAGGGCCAGTGCGACCGTCCCGGCGATGCCGAGCAGCGTCACGAGGATGCCCGCGATCGTCCACCGGGACCGGACGGTGTCGGGCCGCCGCGCGAACCAGCCCTGCTTCACGACGTCGTCGTACATCGCGGACCTGACCTGCGCCAGCTTCGTCGCGAACGTCCCGCCGAGCTCCGACAGCTTCACCGCGTCGCGGCCCGTCCCGTCGGGGGCGGTGAGCAGCGCGTCCAGCAGGATCCGCTCGTAGGGGAGCAGGTCGACCTGGGGACGGTCGAGGCGGCGCAGCGTCCAGTCGAGGCGGCCGGTGCGGGCCCGGTCCTCCTCCTCGATCAGCAGGTAGCCGCGTACCGCGAGGTCGACGATCGTCGCGGTCACGTCGATCACGTCGGCCTGCTCGTCGATGAGCGTGCCGACCTGGCCGGGACGCACCCCGTCCGGCGGCTCGAACTCGGCCCCGGCGAGCGGCGCCTGGTCGCCCTCGGCGGCCTTCTTCCCGACGACCCGGGCGTCCCGCCCGCGCAGCAGGTAGAGGCCGGCGACGCCGCCGACCAGCAGCACCAGCAGGCCGGCGAGCGCGCCGCCGGTCACCGCGTTCACCGAGAACGCCGTCGCGACCGTGTGCCGCCGCTCGTGGATCGCGCGGCCCCCGGTCGTGCCGGCGGGCAGGCCCGCGACGACCGTCATGAACTCGCCGGGCAGCATCCCCTGCTGCGCGTAGACGCCCTGCGTGTGCGTGTGGTTCGTGTAGTACTGCGTGCAGCCGATCGTGCTGCCGATCGGCCCGGTGAAGCAGTTGACGCTGCGGATCATCGCGCCGCCGTCGACGGTCGCCTTCGCCTCGTCCAGCGGGACCTTCCAGCCGCCGACCACCGGCCAGCGCAGCTCCTCCGCCGCGCCCATCGGGGTGATCGCGCCGCGCAGGTCGTACTCCAGCACGACGGTGCGGTCGCCGGTGAGGGCCTTGGCGCCGCTCACCTCGACGGTCGTCCGCAGGCCCGAACTGGACGTGCTGACCTTCGTCGGACCGCCGTCCGGGCTGCTCGCCCGCAGGCCGCCGAGCTTCCAGACGCGGTCCTCGCTGAGGCTCTCGTGGGTGCGGGCCTGGAACTGCCGCGCGAAGCCCTTGCGACCGGCGAACCGGTAGACGATCGTCTCCTTCACCTTGACGGTGCCGCCCTCGCCGGCGGTGAGGACGACCTCGTCCTTCAGTACCCGCTCCGCCGCCGCGGCCGTCCCGGACGCCGTGCCCGCCGCCGTCCCGGCCACCGTCGGAGGGGAGGTCAGGACGGGGATCAAGAGCGCGGCCGACACCGTCAGGACGACTGGCCGGAACCGGAACAACGCCGCAAGAGCAGACATGGCCGCAAATAGTATCGGCAACGCGTGCGATGATTCTGCGCTATGGCAGGTCACTACCCCCCGCCGCCCCCTCCGCCCGGGCCACCGGCGCCGCCCTACGGCCGGCCTCCGCACGGCGGACCGCCCTACGGCGGACCCCCTTACGGTGGGCCGCCCTACGGTGGGCAGCCGCCGCGCGGCCCCGGGTACGGGCCGCCTGCCTACGGACAGCCGCAGTACCGGTACGTCCCGATGCGTCCGCCTCCGCGCCGCAGCGCCGGCGGGACGATCGCGGGCATCTTCGGCGGGCTGACGGCCCTGGTCGTCGTCGCGATCCTCGGGCTCGCCGCGCTCGGCGGGACGCAGAACGCGACCGGGAGCACGCGGACGCCGACCTCGTCCGGTGGCGGCGACACGGCGCTGTCGTCCAAGGAGAAGGCCACCAACAGCCCGCTCTACCGGACGGGTTCGCTGACGTCGGTGAGCTGCCGGCTGCCGCGCATCCTGCCGTCCGCCGCGTCCATGCGCCAGTTCATGGACACGCTGAGCGACTGCCTCGACTCCGCGTGGACCAGGCAGTTCCGGAAGGCCGGGATCGCGTTCGACAAGCCCAAACGCGTGTTCTGGGTGGACCCGGGACGCAGCCCGTGCGGCACCTACCCCGCCCCCGGCGCGTCCGCGTTCTACTGCCCGGCCAACAACACGATGTACGTCGGGCTGAAGCACGTCGTGGAGACGTCGGGCGGCGAGCCGCTGTCCCACTACGCGGTGTACGCCCGGGTGATCGCGCACGAGTACGGACACCACGTCCAGGACCGCGCCGGGATCCTCCGCTACGGGGACCGGCAGATCGAGAGCGGCGACGAGGCCACCGGCAACGCGGCCAGCCGCCGCATCGAGCTGCAGGCGCAGTGCTTCGCGGGCGCGTTCCTCGGCAGCGAGCGCGCCACCCTGCCGATGACGCGCGAGCAGTACGTCGCGATGATCATGGACGTGCGGGGCCGCGGCGAGGACCGCAAGCCGGTGGACGAGCGCGACCACGGCTCGGGCGCCCACTACGCGGGCTGGGTGGTCGCCGGCTTCAACGGCCGCGACCTGACCGTCTGCAACACCTGGATCGCGCCACCGTCCAAGGTGAGCTGACCCGGGCGGGTTGAGTGCTTTGCCCGCGGGCGTCTGAGCACGGGTACTCATGCCCGGGGCGCGGGCGGCGCGCAGGCTTGGGGCATGACGAACACCAAGACGCCCCCGCCCGCCGGCAGCACCGCGTTCTTCCTCCAGGCGGCGATCTCGTTCGCCGTGTCCAGCGCCGCCGTCGCCATCGGCGTCGCGTACCTGCCCGTCAGCGCGTGGGTCCGCGGGTTCCTCGCGCTCGGCCTGCTGTACGTGATCACGTCGACGTTCACGCTGGCCAAGTGCGTCCGCGACAAGCAGGAGGTCCAGGCCATCACCAGCCGGGTCGACCAGGCCCGGCTCGACAAGCTGCTCGCCGAGCACGACCCCTACTCGACCGCGAATCTGTGACCTGCCTGACCTGCCCCGCCGAGCCCGGCCCCGCCCTCCCGGCGGCGCCGGGCTCCGACCTTTCCCGGCCCCGCCGGCCCCGCCTCCCCACGCCCCTTCCTCGCCCCCGTACCGTCCTGACCTGCGACTTTTCTGACCTTTCCGGCATGTGACTCGTTTCACCACAAAGTGCTAGCTGGGGCGCTTGCAATTGCAAGCACCATGACGCAGTGTGGAGGCATGGCAAGTTCGAAGGTCGGCTCCATCGGGGAGTACATCCGGGAACAGCGCACGCGCGCGAAGATCTCGCTGCGCCAGCTGGCGGACGTCTCCGGGATCTCCAACCCGTACCTGAGCCAGATCGAGCGCGGCCTGCGCAAGCCGAGCGCCGAGATCCTGCAGCAGATCGCCAAGGGGCTGCGGATCTCCGCCGAGGCGCTGTACGTGCAGGCGGGCATCCTTGAGGACCGCGAGGCCGACACCGACGTCCAGGCGGCCGTCCGGGCCGACCTCCTGCTCACCGAGCGGCAGAAGCAGGTCCTGCTCGACATCTACGCGTCGTTCCTCAAGGAGAACGAGGCCACGGGCGTGGTCGGCGACGGGTTCGCCGCCACGGTCGCACCCGAACGAGCAGTACCCGAACCAGCAGACGCACAGAACGGAAAGGACGAGGTCGGATGACGCTGGCCAGCAACTTCCGAGAGAACAAGGCCGTCTACGCCGTGGCCGGCGCCGGCGACTTCGCGGTGGAGAAGCTCCGTGAGGTCCCCGGCCAGGTGGACCGCTACCGCGGCCAGGTCCGCGAGACCGTGGACCGCTACCGCGGCGAGGTCTCCCGGTACCAGGAGCGCGTGGACGCCAAGGACCTGCCGGGCGCGGCGGTCGCGTACGCCACGCAGGTCGGCACCCGGGCCGCCGAGATCATCGACGAGCTCGCCGAGCGGGGCCGCAAGGTCGTGAACCGCGAGGCCGCCGAGGTCGCCGAGATCACCGGGACCGACGCCAAGCCGGTCGCCAAGGCCCGCACCGCGGCGCCGCGCCGGACCACCGGCACCGGCTCCACGCGGCAGGGCCGCCCCACCGCGAAGAAGTAACGGCACCGCGAGGACCCGGCCGGGAACACCCGGCCGGGTTCCTTCGTCTCTCCAGCAGGCCGCCCCGTCCCTTCAGGCACGACGTCCGCCCTACAGGACGGTGCGCACGAGACGGTGCGCACAGGGCCGGGGCGCATAGGGTTGGGGCGGGAACACGCCGTGTGCGCGACAAGGAGTCGCCGTCCGAGACGAGCAGGAGCGCTGATCGCCGATGTCGGGCTTCAATGTGCTGGACTATTTCTTCTGGCTGCTGCTGATCATCGCGTTCGCCATGGAGGCGTGGGCGCTGATCGACTCGCTGACCGTGCCCACCAGCGCGTTCTCGGCGGCCAGCAAGCAGAGCAAGAAGCTCTGGATGATCATCTTGATCGTCGCGACCGTGGTCGGCGCCGCCTACGCCGTCGCGCCCGCCGCGCTCGGCGCCAGCCCCATCGCGCTGCTGCTCGGCATCCTCCCGGTCGCCGCGTTCATCGGCGCCGCGATCTACCTGGCCGACGTCCGCCCGGCCGTGGCGCCGTTCAAGAAGAACAACGGCGGCCGCGGCGGTTCCCGATCGGGCCCCTACGGCCCCTGGTGACCTCGGACAGATTTAGAGTACACAGAGAGCCTGAGAGTGTACACTTCTCCCCATGGAAAGTGTCCCGTTGAAGGATGCGCGTGGTCGGCTCGGCAAGATTCACTCCGCAGCCGCGCACGGGCAGCCGGTTGAGATCACCCGCCATGGCTCCGCTCCAGTCGTCGTGGTGTCCAAGACCATGTACGACGTCATGTTCACCGATCACCTTCGCTGGCAGGCCGAGCAGTTCCGCAAGGCGCTGGACGAGGGGGCCGTCCCCGAAGGGACCCTCGTCATCCACCGCGACGATCTCGATCGCTGGCGCGATGCCACCCCGGAGGAGTGGGCGGCGGGCAAGCTCGATGCCTGACCACCTCATGGTCCCGCCGGGCACTCGTCGGCAGATGGCCGCGCTTCCGGAGGCTCTCCGGAAGCTCGTCTTCGACGTCATCCTTCTGCTACTGGAACAGCCGCAACCGCCCGGTAGCCGGCCCTACGAGGGTGTCGCCGACATGTACTGGCTGGAACTCGATGATGTGACGATCTACTACAACGCCTACGGCACAGGCACGATCATCATTCAGCAGGTCATCGTCAACGATTGAGAAGCGAGTCAGTACACCGGATCGTCGACATCGTCGGCCTCGACACCCAGGCCGACGGCGGCACGCACGTCGGCTCCACCAAGCAGATCGGCCGCGTCACGGTCGCCAAGATCGAGAACAAGGGCCGCGGCTTCCGCCGCCTCCGCATCAAGATCACCGACTGACGTGAAGGTCGGGTGCCGGGGGGTTCAGGGGGACGGGCTCGACAGGGCCTCTACCGAGACCAGGCCGTGTTCGACGATGTCGACGGCGCGGTCGAGGGCCGTCCGCATGGCGAGCGGGTCGTAGCCCCCGCGGCGGCAGTGCGCGACGACCGCCTGCATGCCGCCGATCGCGACGCCGGACGCGGCGACCGCGTCGATCTCCGAGATGCCGGGGCACAGGTCGCGCAGCAGGGCCTCGATCGCCTCCTGGGCGTCGGTCATCCGCTGGAGCGCGCGGGCCCGCAGGGCGGGACGCTCCAGGACGAGGGCGACCTGGACGGCGCCGTAGTCGGCGTGCTCGGTGACGATCGCGTTGAGGACGTCCACGATGCTGCGCCGGATCGTCTCCATCGGCGTCTCGCCGGGGGTGCGGCGCAGCCGCTCGGCGACCTCGGCGAGCCGGTCGTCGATCTCGGCGAAGACCACGTCCTCCTTGGACGGGAAGTAGCTGAAGAACGTGCGGGGCGCGACGTCCGCGGCGGCGGCGATGTCGGCGATCGTCGTCTCCTCGTAGCCGCGCTCGGCGAACAGCCGCAGCGCGGCGGTCGCGATGGCCTGCCGGGTGCGCAGCTTCTTGCGCTCCCGCAGGCTCGGCCTGTCGTCCATGTGACGGACGTTACCATGACTGCAAAGTTGCACCTATTGCAAATCTGCACCGATGGGTGTTCTCTGCGAGCATGGCGCGATTCCTGGACGCACTCGGGCGGCTCTGCGTGCGGCGGCGGCGCACCGTCTTCGAGCTGTGGGTCGCCGTGATGCTCGGCGCCGGCGTCCTCGGGATCATGCACGGCGGCATGTTCGTCCAGCAGAGCACGCTGCCCGGCACCGAGACGCAGCGCGCCATCGACACGCTCGCGCAGGACTTCCCGGCGATGACCGGGCCGACCGCGACCGTCGTGTTCCACGAGACCGGCCAGGCGAGCCCGGCCGACTGGCGCGTCGCGCTCACGATCGGCCAGTCGATCGAGAACATCGGCGCGCTGAAGCGGGTCGCGTTCGTCGAGAACCCCTACGTCCAGGGCATGGGCGGGCTGAAGGACGACAACGCGGTCGTCGTCCGGCTCAACTTCACCGGCACGATGAGCGACGTCGGCCACGCCGACCTCGACGCGCTCAACCAGGCCGTCGAGCCCGCGCGGATGGCCGGGCTGGAGGTGAAGTTCGGCGGCATCGTCGCGATGATCCTGAACCAGCCGAAGGGCGGGCCGCAGGAGGGCGTCGGGATCGTCCTCGCGCTGGTCGTGCTGCTGCTGGCGTTCGGGTCGTTCCTCGCGGCGGGCCTGCCCATCCTGGTGTCGCTGTGCGGGATGGCCGTCGCCTACTCGCTGATCCATTTCTCGGCGTCGTTCTTCCAGATCGCGCCGACCGCGCCGATGTGCGCGGCCATGCTCGGCATCGGCGCGGGGATCGACTACGCGCTGTTCATCGTGACCCGGTACCGGCAGCAGCTCGACGAGGGCGACGACGTCGAGACCGCGGTCGGACGGGCCATGGCGCATTCGGGGCACGCCGTGGTGTTCGCCGGGGGCACCGTCGTGTTCGCGATCTGCGGCCTGTTCCTGTCCGGGATCGAGTTCGTCGGGATCATCGGGATCTTCACCGCGCTCGCCGTCGCGATCATGGTCATCGCCGCGCTGACGCTGCTGCCCGCCGTCCTCGGCGCGCTCGGGCACCGCATCGACCGGTACAGGCTGCCGCGCGTCCGCCCCGACCGGAGTTCGCACCGCTGGACGGCCTGGGGACGGCACGTCGACCGGCACGCCTGGCCCTACGCGATCGTCGCGACGCTCGTCCTGCTGACGCTCGCCGTCCCGACCCTCAGCCTGCGGTTCGGGGTGATGGCGGACAGCATGTCGTCCCCGAAGATGGAGGCGCGGCAGGCCTACGACATCGTCGCCCGCGAGTTCGGCGCCGGCCACTACAGCCCGTTCGTCGTGGTCGCGAAAGTGCCCGGCGAGGAGAAGCGCGCCAAGCCGAAGCGGGTCGTGCCGACGGTGGACGGCCGCGAGGGGCTGACGGGACTGACGAAACCGGCCGCGCCCGCGCCGAGCCCGTCCCCGCAGGCCGCCCTGCCCAAGGGCGCGCCGGACCCGGCGAAGAAGCCGGACAAGGACGCGATCCTCATCGCGCAGGAGCTGCAGAAGCGGATCTCCGAGGCGCCCGGCGTCGTGTTCGTCGGCGATCCGGTGGTGACGGGGAAGACGGCGATCCTGACGGTCATTCCGCGGGACGCGCCGCACGCGCAGTCGACCACCGACCTCGTCCACCATCTGCGGAACGCCGAGATCGCCGCGGTGCGGGACGCCAACCCCGGCGCCGAGATCTACCTCGGCGGCGAGAACCCCGCGATCATCGACCTCGCCACGACGGTCGGCGACCGCATGCCGGTCGTCGTCGTCGCGGTCGTCGGCGTCGCGCTGCTGCTGCTCGTGATCGCGTTCCGGTCGGTGGTCGTCCCGCTGAAGGCCGCGGTGATGAACCTGCTGTCGATCGGGGCGTCGTTCGGCGTCGTCACCGCCGTCTTCCAGTGGGGCTGGGGGATCCGGCTGCTCGGCGTGGACCAGGCCATCCCGATCATGTCGTTCATCCCGCTGTTCATGTTCGCCCTGATCTTCGGGCTGTCCATGGACTACGAGGTGTTCCTGCTGTCGCGGATCAAGGAGGAGTACGAGCGGACGGGCGACCCGCACGAGTCCGTGGTGATCGGCATCGGGGCGACCGCCCGGCTCATCACCTCGGCGGCGCTCATCATGATCTTCGTGTTCGCGAGCTTCGTCCCGCAGCCGGACCCGACGATCAAGATGATGGCGCTCGGTCTCGCCGTCGCCGTCGCGATGGACGCCACGATCGTGCGGCTCGTCCTCGTCCCGGCGCTGATGAGCCTGCTCGGCCACGCCAACTGGTGGTGGCCCGGCCGGTCGCGCCCGGTGCCGCCCCCGCCGCCGGAACCGGAACCGGTCGCCGAGCAGCTGGAACTGGAGCTGACGAGCTGACGCGCCCGGTCCGCCGAGTGTTCTGCGGAGTCGCGGGTAGATGCGGGTCGGACACTCGGGGGGACACATGCGCGTTGCCGCGGTACGCACGGTCGTGCCAGAACACCGCTACGACCAGGACGAGATCACGCGGGCCGTCGTCCAGCGGACGGACGCCAACCCGGAGCTCGCCCGCCGCTTCCATGCCGCGACCCAGGTCACCGGCCGCAGCCTGGCGCTGCCGATCGACGAGTACGTGAAGCTCGACGGGTTCACCGGCTCCAACAACGTCTACATCGAGGCGGCCGTCGAGCTGGCGGCGCGCGCCGTCCAGGACGCGCTCGGCAACGCCGGATGCGCCCCGGACGACGTCGACCACCTGATCTTCTGCTCCTCGACCGGGGTGGCGACGCCCTCACTGGACGCCCGCGTCGCCCAGCGCGTCGGCCTGCGCGAGGACATCACGCGCGTGCCGATGTTCGGCCTCGGATGCGCGGCGGGCGCCGCCGGACTGTCCCGGCTCTACGACACCCTGCGCGCCTGGCCCGACCATGTCGCGGTGCTGGTCTGCGTCGAACTGTGCTCGCTGACCGTCCAGCGCGAGGACATCTCGGTCGCGAACCTCGTCGCCAGCGGCCTGTTCGGGGACGGCGCCGCCGCGGTGGTCGCGCTCGGCGACCGGCGGGACACCGGCTCCTACCGGGGGCCGCGGGTGGTCGCGACCCGCAGCAGGCTCTACCCCGCCACCGAGCGCCTCATGGGCTGGGACGTCGGCGACCACGGCCTCCGCATCGTCCTGGCCGCCGACCTGGTCGACCACGTCGAGGCGAGCCTGGCCGGCGACGTGGCCGCGTTCCTCGGCGAGCACGGACTCTCCCCGGACCGGGTCGGCTCGTGGGTGTGCCATCCCGGCGGCCCGAAGGTGATCGAGATCATCCAGCGGGAGCTCGACCTGGCGCCGGACGCCCTCGACATCACCTGGAACTCCCTGCGCACGATGGGGAACCTGTCGTCGGTGTCGGTGCTCAACGTGCTGGAGGAGACGATCGCGCAGCGCCGCCCGCCCGACGGCGAACCGGGCCTGCTGATGGCGCTCGGCCCGGGCTTCTCCGCCGAACTCGTCCTACTACGCTGGTGAGCGCCCCATGAACCGCCGCACGAACCGCCGCGCGAGCCGCCGCGCGGACGGCTCGGCGAACCGCACTGCGAACCGCTGCGCGGACGGCTCGGCGAACCGCTCCGCGAATCGCTATGCCGGGCTGATCGGGCTCGTCGCCGCCGAGAGGCTCGCCGAGCTGGCCGTGGCGCGGCGCAACCGCGCCTGGGCGAGGCGGAACGGCGGGGTCGAGCACGGCGCCCGGCACTATCCGCTGATCGCCGCCGCACATGCCGGCCTGCTGGGCGGCGCGCTGCTGGAGGCCCGGCGGGCGCGGTTCGTGCCGTCGATCGGCTGGCCGATGCTGGCGGTGGCGGCCTCCGCGCAGGCGCTGCGCTGGTGGTGCATCGCGAGCCTGGGGAAACGGTGGAACACCCGCGTCATCGTGGTGCCGGGCATGCCGCTGGTGAGCCGCGGCCCCTACCGGCGGCTGCGGCACCCCAACTACGTGGCCGTGGTCGCGGAAGGTGTCGCGCTGCCGCTCGTCCACACCGCGTGGCGTACTTCGCTGCTGTTCACAGCGTCCAACCTGTGGCTGCTCAGAACCCGCATCAAGATCGAGAACAAGGCCCTAGCCCACACCCCCACACCCGAACCCACCCACCGGGAGCGTGCCGTCACCGTCCCAGACCTCCACCACGCAGACGCGGCCGTCCGAACGGGCGTCCACCCGGACCTCGTCGGTGACCGCGTGC